>DATMYJ010000089.1:0-3748 GCA_035561015.1 Desulfitobacteriaceae bacterium
CAATATAAGGGAGCAATGAATGCGAGGATTACTTGGACGCTTAAACCTCGCACAGAGCTATAGCGTAACCGACCCAAGAAGGTCGGTTTTTGTGTTAAAAAGGTGTTAAATAGAAAATGCGAGGGGTGATTAAAAGAAAAAGAGAAAGATAGTAATATGAATATAAGACAAATGTTCAGAATTGTCTAGCCAGAATAGGAAGTTTTGTTTGGTGAGATTTATACTAAAGAAGGGAAGTTAAGAAATGACTTCAAATACACGCGCTATTTGGAATGGAGCGATCAGCTTCGGTCTTGTAAATATTCCGGTTGCGCTGCACACTGCCACCAGAGATTCCGGCATAGATTTTGAATGGCTTGATAAGCGTACGATGGATCTCGTTGGGTACAAAAAGATCAATAAGAAAACTGGACAAGAAGTTGAGAAAGAGGATATTGTCAAGGGAATCTCTTATGATAACGGCCGATATGTAGTAATAAGCGATGACGAGATACAGAATGCCCTTGCCGAAAGTACCCAGATCATCGAAATCGAGTCTTTTGTGTTCGCCGCGGAAATACCTCTCATATATTTTGAACATCCTTACTATCTTGCTCCGATTGGTAAGGCCGATAAGGCCTATACTTTGCTGCGGGAGACATTGTTGAAGATGAAGCGTGTCGGCATTGCTCGAGTTGTATTACGTACAAAACAGCATTTTGCCGCTATCGTACCTACCGAATCTGCGCTTGTTTTAATTCTTCTGCGATGGGCCAACCAGATTCATTCCTGGAAAGAGATTAATTTGCCTCCCAAAGGAGGCGTGGGACTGACTGAACGTGAATTTGCGATGGCTGAACAATTGGTTGAAGCTATGTCAGAACCTTGGGAGCCAGAAAAGTACCAGGATTCATTCCGAGCTAAAGTCATGGCGCTGGTGGAAGAAAAAGCCAGGACAGGCCACATTGAGACTATCCTTAGGCCCGAGGTTGAGCCCGAACATGGTGCTCTGGCGGAAGTTATTGATTTTACGGAGTTGTTGAGACGTAGTTTGCATACCAAAATCGCGAACCGCAGCGAAAAGCCGAAGACTAAAACGAAAAGCGCATTCAAAAGCCCGGCAGCAGAAAAGAATTGAGAAACCGATAACAGGTGTCAGTCATTAGCAGAGAAGGGAGTGGAACAAATTACATGAAGAAGATCAGGGATCCACTTTCGGCTTATAAGAAAAAGCGAGATTTCTCTATTACCCCAGAACCACAAGACGGCGATTCCAAGAAAACATCGCCATTGTCTTTCGTAGTCCAAAAGCATGCCGCCCGAAATATTCACTACGACTTTCGTTTGGAGGTTGACGGTGTATTAAAAAGCTGGGCGATTCCGAAGGGACCCAGTTTTGATCCCAAACAAAAGCGCTTGGCTGTAAGAGTTGAGGATCATCCTTTATCTTATCTTGAATTTGAAGGGGTGATTCCACCCCAACAGTATGGTGCAGGGAAGGTGATTGTCTGGGATCGAGGAACGTGGGAGCCAACGGGAGACCCGCTGGAGGAGTTAGACGCCGGCCATCTGAAGTTTAAGCTTCATGGCGAGAAACTCAAGGGTGCTTGGGCGCTTGTAAGAATGCACGATAAATCCGGCAAAAAGCAAGAGCCTTGGTTGCTGATCAAAGAAAGCGATGCTTATGCCAGAGCAGAAACTGAGTTTAATGTGGTTGTATCCTTGCCGGATAGTGTTCTCAATGATACCGTCCCTGACATCCCCTCAGGAGCGCAGCCGGGACCGGTTCCTTCAGCTTTTTCCCCTCAATTGGCCACACTGGTTGACAGTATTCCGGCAAATGGTGACTGGAACTATGAAATCAAGTTCGATGGGTATCGTATATTGGCACGTATTGATAAAAATAATGTTGAATTATTCACCCGCAATGGACAAAACTGGACAGCCAAGCTGGAAAGTTTGGCTTCAGCACTTGGAAAATTGAATATTGCTCCCGGGTGGCTGGACGGGGAGATTGTAATGTTGGGAGCTGATGGGATACCTGATTTCAGTGCTCTGCAGCAGGCCCTTGAATCAGCCCAGACAAATCAGATTCGTTACTATGTCTTCGATATTCCCTTCTGCGCCGGCTTTGATCTCCGTAATGTAGCTTTGACTGAGCGTCGAGGGTTGCTGGCTAAGGTTTTAGATGAGTCTGTTTCAAGTCAGATTCGTTTCAGTGAAGATTTTGCGGCCAGCGGCAGCGAGATTCTGCATAAGGCCTGTCTTCTGGGCTTGGAAGGTGTTATCGGCAAACGAAAGGATTCACCGTATGCAGCAGGCAGATCAAGAAACTGGATCAAAGTCAAATGCCTTAAGCGCCAGGAGTTCGTCTTAGTAGGCTATACTGAATCAAAAGGACAGAGCGGAGGCGTAGGGGCGTTACTGCTGGGAGTTTATGATGATGCTGGCCGGTTGCATTATGTAGGTCGAGTCGGTACCGGGTTTGATCAGAAGACTGCTAGCCTGCTCGAGGAAAAACTATCCCTGCTTAAAGGCGAGGAGATCCCAATATCAGAGAAACCGAGAAATCTAAAGGGTATCTGGGTTAAACCTGAACTTGTTGCCGAGGTGTCTTTTGCGGAATGGACAAGGGCAGGCAGGGTCAGGCAGGCTGTTTTTCATGGCCTGCGCAGCGACAAGCCGCCAACTTTAATCAAAAGAGAAATTGCCTCTGGTATTGTAAGTACCCAAAAAGATGGTCACAGTAGGTACAGCATGCAAAAAAAATCGCCTATGCCAGAATCTGTTGGCTCGCCAATCAGTAATCCTGATAGGATCATAGACTCGAGCACCGGTTTGAAAAAAGCAGATCTTTTCACTTACTACCAACTCGCCTCGAAGTGGCTGCTCCCGCAACTTGAGCATCGCCCGGTTTCCTTTTTGCGTGCACCATCTGGTATTAATGGTCAGATATTCTTCCAAAAGCATGGCGATACTTTAAAGATTTCTGGGTTGAAGCAACTGGATTTAGCTTTTGATCCAGAACATCCAGCTTTGCTGGAAATTGATTCTCATGCAGCATTGATCGGTGCTGTTCAGATGAATGTCATGGAGTTTCACACTTGGAACGCAACTACTAAAAATATTGAGAAACCGGATCGCATGGTTTTCGACCTTGATCCGGGGGAAAAAATCGAGTGGCCGGTGATTCTCGAAGCAGCTGATCTTATTCATACTTTTCTGGAAGAGATCGGTTTGCAAAGCTTTTTGAAAACAAGCGGGGGTAATGGTTTGCATATAGTGGTGCCTTTGTCGCCACGCGATGATTGGGAAACGGTAATGGATTTTTCCAAGGCAGTCGCTCAGCATCTTGCTGATGTGATACCAAGCCTGTTCGTAGCCATAAGCGGATCTCGCCACCGGATGGGTAAGGTATTCGTTGATTATAATCGCAATAGCCGAGGTGCTACCACGGTCGCTGCTTATTCTGCGCGTGCCCGTCCCGGAATGGGTGTTTCAATGCCATGTACGTGGGATGAACTAGCAGGTTTGACAGGAGGAGCGCATTGGACAATCACGAATACACATAAACGGCTGGAGTCCAGCGAAAATCCCTGGGAAAACTACCTTAAGACAAAGCAGATTTTGAGAGCGGCCATCAAAAAAATCTTTCTTCCCCGCTAAATTCTGCCAAGGCCCATGTCCCCAACTAAAATTCAATTCCGAAAGTAAAGAAGGTTATAATATCGCTGCATACCCTGATCTTAATTTGAATATAATAAGTGAG
>DATMYJ010000090.1:0-4648 GCA_035561015.1 Desulfitobacteriaceae bacterium
ATTTCTTTCAGAATAAGATATTCTTCACCATTAGATTTGATTTCGGTACCGGCATACTTGGAATAAATCACCTTATCTCCCACTTTGACTTCCATAGCAATACGATGACCTTTTTCCATTTTTCCCGGTCCTACGGCCACAATTTCGCCTTCCTGTGGTTTTTCCTTGGCAGTGTCCGGCATAATGATTCCGCTTTTAGTCTTTTCTTCCGTCGGGAGTGCTTTAATAATAACCCGATCTGCAAGAGGTTTAATGTTCATTTGAAAAATTCCCTCCTTGAATTATTTCTTCAAAATATTTATTTTGCCTTGTTAGCACTCATCACGGTCGAGTGCTAACATCTAGGTATAATAATATTCAAGAGACCTGGGGAAAGCAAATCTCCTGAAAGCCCATATAATAAGATTATAATAACATTCCGGCATATATCTCCTTTTTACTTGCTCTTATTCTCAGTTAGACTGACTGCCAGGAAATATTCTCCTCGGCCTAAATGCGCATGAACAGTTATTATAATTGTCTGTTTAATTTTCCCAATTCCTGTTTCATTACCGTATTGACCATGTCAAGGACAAAGTCCATAGGCAGATTCTTGTTAAAACCGGTATTGACCAGTTCCGCTTGTATTGTATTTGTGAAAGACTGGGTGTGGATCACAATAGCTTTAATGGTTTTATTAAGCTGTGTATTCATGTTTCCCTCCTTAATAATAACGGTGCTGAACAAAAAACCTCGCAACCGCTAGGCTGGGAGGCTAAATACACTGATAACTGAATTTACCAGCTAATTTAACACCTCCTCTATCGCTCGTAGAGTAAGTAGTGTCCGGTCATCAGGCAGGCGTTCTGACTTCGGAGGATGGACATCTCTCCGTCACAGCGGCGGGACCGTGCAGGAATAGCACCTGCTTCCCTTTTCAGCCAAAGCTCTTCCACTTCAGCACCTGAATATTCCAAATATGCATTTATATCTACTTATTTTCAAGACAAAATAAAAAACCTTTCAGCAACAGAAAGGTCTTCAGCATAACCTGCAGCAAGGTTCTTGATCAACCCTGAAATACAGATAATTTCTACCCCCAAACATTCCCGTAGGCAGTTGCAATCAGGAATAAGCAGGTCTCCTGGCTTAAGTTCATAGTCAACTCACGTCTTCCCGGAAAGGCTCCCAGTGACACTATGTGAGTGACTCCCTTTTACAGTGGCGGGTACCGCGTCAGCTTCCACTGACTTCCCTTATCATTTCCTGCGGCGGAAATGATCTCTTATTCCCAGCTATTCATTTATAAGCATTATAGCATGCTCTGCTCAGATTTGTATATAAATCTCAAAAAATTTAATACCAGGCTAATTCAGGCCTGCCGGTTCCTAAAAGCGATAGACCTCATCTTCGGTGATCAGGCAGGACATTTTTTTATCATGGGCCTCGACTGGAACCTCAGGTACAAGCTGGCAGGCAAAGGCTATAGCCACTCTTGGAACAGCCGGTGACAAGAGTTCCAGAAAACGGTCATAATAACCTGCCCCGTAGCCGAGACGGTTACCGCTCAGATCAAAAGCTGCCCCTGGCACAAGCACAAAGTCAATTTCCGCCGCTTCGGCTTTAACCAGGCCTTCCCGGCGCGGTTCCCTTATCCCCCATTTTCCCGGAACAAGACCGCCTAAATCCTGGACTAGAGCTGGAATCATGATGTCTCCCGAAGCACAAAAAGGCAATACCAGCCTTTTCCCCCTGGCTAAAACATCTTCAGCCAGGCCTGTTGTTTCTGCCTCATCCCGAAAATTCATAAAAAGCATTACCGTCCCGGCAGCCTGATATTCAGCCAAAGCCTGGACTTTTTGCTGAATCAAAAGACTTTTAGCCGCTCTGGCCGGCTCGCCCAGACTTGCCCGGGCAGCCAGAACCTTCTGACGGAGAATTTTTTTGTCTTCTCTCCGCCCAGAATCACTTCCTGTCAATAGTATCAACCTCCTCAAACCTTTATTCCTCTCCTTTGACAGGTAAACCGCAAATTTTCAAAACTCTAGAGACAGCCGTGATCGTTTAAGCAGCAGCAAATAAAAATTGATGGTGAAAGTACACCGTTTCTTCTAAATTTCTCACCTTTCCCCAATACATCCTAGCAGTTTATCCGGTTTAATCTTGGCCCTATTTGATCTTGAAATCATTGGGATTATTTCAGGCAAAATAGTCCCAAATTTATCCCCAAGAAACAAGCCTTGTTTAAGCCGGGCAAGGCACTTATCCACACTATCCACAGGGGGCTGTGGGTAACTTTGTGCGCACAAGTGCATATCCTGTCTGAACTCCGAAACCCGCATTTAACAGTAAAAATTGTATTTATCCACATTATCCACAAGAAGTAAATATCCACAGAACAACTGTTTGTGTTCAGGCCAAGCTCAGGCCAGGCACAGCATTCAGTGTCCAAGGTGCGAAATCCCCGGCAATATAGCGGTAATAGCCGGCCGCTGCAATCATGGCCCCATTGTCTGTGCATAAAAGAGGAGGAGGAACGGCCAAACGTACCTGATCAGGCATATCTGCCAGTTCACAGGCCAAAGCCAGCCGCAGAGATTCATTGGCGGCAACCCCCCCTGCCAGCAACAGGGTTTTTACTCCGGTTTGTTTTAAGGCCAGTTTGGTTTTGCGCACCAGAACATCAACGATTGCCTGCTGAAACGATGCTGCCAAATCAGCCACATTCAGTTCCTGGCCTTTCATGCGAGCCGAATTCAAGGTATTCAGGACAGATGATTTAACACCGCTGAAACTGAAATCCAAACTGCCTGGTTCCAGCATCGCCCGCGGAAAATCAAAGGCTGTAGCCAGGCCTTCCCTGGCCTTAAGCTGAATCTGCGGTCCTCCGGGGTAGCCTAAACCAAGAACCCTGGCAATCTTATCCAAAGCTTCGCCGGCAGCATCATCTCTGGTTCGGCCCAGGACCTGGAAATCTCCATGTCCCCGGAAAAAAATCAAATGAGTATGACCTCCGGAAACCAGCAAGGCTAACAGGGGAAATTCCAAATCAGGCGTATGCAGAAAATTGGCGTAAATATGGCCTTCCAGATGATTGATGCCCACCAAGGGGATGTGCAGGGCATAGGCTATGGCCTTAGCTGCGGAAACCCCGACCAGCAGGGAGCCGACCAAACCCGGTCCGTAAGTAACGGCAATTGCCGTCAGATCGCTGTAGGCAAGTTCAGCTTGATCCAAAGCTTGCTGAACCACTGCCTGCCAATGCAGGGAATGTTCCCGGGAAGCAATTTCCGGAACTACTCCCCCGTATTTCTGATGAGTACCGATCTGGGAGGTAATGATATGACTTAAAAGCTCAGTGCCATTAAGCAATACAGCGGCCGATGTTTCATCACAGCTTGTTTCGATACCCAGAATAAAAATATTATTATTTCCTTTAACAGTACCGGTTTCGTTACTTTGGCATTTGCGACTCATTTATTGTTCACTTCCAGATTCAGATTATTCTCGAGCTCTGCCCACATTATGAGAGCGTCTTCATGATTATCACTATAGTAGCCTTTACGAACTCCTGTGGCGACAAATCCAAGCCGCTCGTACAGCTTTCTTGCTGCCAGGTTCGATACCCTCACTTCCAGGGTCATCCGTTTAATACCTTTTATAAACATATTTTGCATAACTGTCCGCAGCAGAAACTCTGCCCGGCCGCGGCCGCGATAGAGGGGAGAGATAGCAATATTTGTGACATGGCCTTCATCCAGTATATACCATAAGCCTATATAGCCCGCCACTTGGCCATCTGCTATCAGACAAAAATAACGGGCCAAGTCATTTTCCAGCAACTCAGCCGTAAAGGCCTTCAAAGACCAAGGAGTAGAAAATGACTCTTTTTCAATGTTATGAACCGCCTCCAGGTCCTCTACCTGCATTGGACGGATCCTCTCATCTCCCATCAGCCGCTGCCTCCCGTTCCAGACGTCTTTTAGCCCAGGTAACCTCTGCTTCCGAAAGCCGGATATAATAGGGTACGACCATTTCCCCCTGTTCTTTCTCCAGCCATTTTTCCCATACTGTCCGGGCGGCATAGGCTCCACGGGGCAAACTTTCAAACTCCGGCAGCAAGCAAGCCTTATCCCCTAAAATTTGTCGGATCTTTTCCCGGGCAGCAGCCACAGCATCTCCGGCAAACCAGACCGGCCTGTCCAGAGCTGCTAATTTTTCCAGCCACTGGTCCGGTTTAGCTGCCTGGGGCTGATCCAGACAGACTGCTTTTTCCTCGCTCAGGTTCCAGGAATATCTGGCCGTATACCATTCATTTTTGCGGGCATCCAAAATCGGCACAATATCCCCGTTCCGGCCATAACCGGCCCAGGCCAGGGCCTCCAGAGACAAGACCCCCAGCAGAGGTATTTTCAGAACCAGGGCAAAAGCCTGCGCCGTGGCAATCCCGATCCGGATACCGGTAAACGAGCCCGGTCCGCGCACAACTCCAATCAGGTCGAGATCATTGAGACACCAGGCAGCAGCCCCCAAAAGCTGATCCAGCATTGGAATCAACCGTTCGGAATGATTTCTGATGGTATGTAGAAATCCTTCGGCTACCAGATGATCGTCTTCAGCCAAAGCCAAAGCCGTCACTTTGGTTGTGGTATCAATACAAAGATATTTC
>DATMYJ010000091.1:0-4388 GCA_035561015.1 Desulfitobacteriaceae bacterium
GTATATTATAGAAACTGAGCAGGCGATGAACTGGATATTTGTTCGTGGGGCCGGGCCTAAAGAGGCAACAGGATTGTAATAAACCTGTGGGACAGTAAATGTTCTGTGGGTTTTTTTATGCCCGTTTTAGCAGGATGTTTCCTGGAATTGCTTTTGGAGATTCTGTCCAGGAAATACCTGTTGTCAGCAGCAAGGAGATGATAGTTTATGAAAGAACAAGAAATAGAAGAACTGCAGGGACTCACATCTTCGCAGGCCAAACGCCTTCAGACTGAATACGGCAGAAATGAGCTTGCAAGTGAGAGGAAGGAAAGCTTCGCTCATAAAATATTTCACGTTCTTGGTGAACCCATGTTTTTACTGCTGATTGTGACAGCTACTATTTATTTTATCCTGGGAGAGCCTAGAGACGGGGTAATAATGCTTGTTTTTGTGGTGGGGATCATCAGTATCGAAGTTATCCAGGAATGGAAAACAGATAAAACTTTAAATGCTTTAAAGGATTTGTCTGCTCCCACAGTCAAAGTCCTGCGGGACGGTCTGGAAAAAATAATCAGCAGTTCTGATTTGGTTCCAGGCGATATCATGTTTATCGCTGAAGGTGTCAAGGTTCCGGCTGACGGTGTGGTTTTGAAAGCCAGCACTCTCTGTATTGATGAATCATCTCTGACCGGAGAATCAGCAGGTGTTTGGAAAATTGCTGCAGAGGGCAAGGATAAGGGTAACACTGGATACTGGCGTCAGGATTATTGCTATGCCGGTACCCTTGTCACACAAGGCATAGGAATCATCCGGGTTGAAAAAATTGGAGCAGCTACGGAATATGGAAAAATAGGACAAAATATCGTGTCTGCCCCGGACAGGCCAACACCTTTGGAAAAACAAACTGGAAAATTGGTCAGGTTATGTGCCCAAATTGCCGCTGCCTTTTTTGTTCTTGTTGGCGTAATAACCTATCTTAACCTTCCGGATCATGTTTTTGCTGAGAGGATTACAGAAAGTATTTTGGCGGGAATTACCCTGGCTATGGCTATGATTCCGGAAGAATTTCCGGTTATTTTAACTGTCTTCTTATCAATGGGTGCCTGGCGGCTCGCCAAGAAAAAAACCTTGGTCAGAAGATTACCATCTGTAGAAACCCTGGGTGCTGTTTCTGTTCTCTGCGTTGACAAGACGGGAACAATTACCGAAAATAAAATGACAGTCCGAGATATCTGGAGTCTGGCAGGAGATACCCAAAATCTGCTTCAGATCATGGGAATGGGCTGTGAGTTAGATGCCTATGATCCGATGGAACAGGCCATGCTGGCCTATTGCGAAAAAAAGGGCCTCAGCAGCGAGCAACTTTTTGGCGGAGAATTGATCAGGGAATATGCTTTTAGTGATGAAACAAAAATGATGGGACATATTTGGCAAAATGGTCCTGACTTGGTAGTTGCGGCCAAAGGCTCGCCCGAACATATTCTAACAATCTGCCGGCTGACGGATAAGGAACTTGAATTAGTCAAAAATAAGATCCTGGAAATGTCCGGTCAGGGGCTGCGGGTTATCGCTGTCGGCCAAATGGCCCTTTCTGCTGTTAACCATATCCCGGATACTTTATTGGAATGCTGCTTGCAGCTTTGCGGCATAATTGGTCTGGCTGATCCGCCCCGGGATTCTGTGAAACAGGATATCGAAACCTGCACCAAAGCCGGGATCCGCGTCGTCATGATCACAGGTGACAGCGGGATAACGGCAAGTTCTATTGCCAGACAAATCAATATGCCCAACAGTGATAATATCATTACCGGCAGCGAACTTGATGCTATGAGTGAGGAGGAACTGCTTACTAAAGTTAAAGATGTCAGCATCTTCTCTCGGGTTGTACCTGAACATAAAATGAGAATAGTCCAGGCTTTGAGGGAAAATGGCGAAATCGTGGCCATGACAGGGGATGGTGTCAATGATGCACCTGCTCTCAAATATGCTGATATCGGCATTGCCATGGGCAAACGCGGTTCGGAGGTTTCCAGAGAGGCTGCCGATTTAATTCTGCTGGATGATAATTTTTCCACTATTGTAGACACGATCAGGGATGGCCGCAGGATTTACGATAATATCAGAAAGGCTATCGGCTATGTCTTTGCGATTCATATCCCTATTGCCTTTGCGGCTCTCTTTGCTCCTTTACTTAAAATAAGTCCAGCCAGTCTGTTATTGCTTCCTCTGCATGTAGTCTTACTGGAACTCATCATCGATCCCACCTGTTCTATTGTTTTGGAACGCCAGCCGGCAGAGCAGGATATCATGGAACGAGCGCCGCGTAATCCCCAGGAAAAACTCCTGACCTTCCGCATTATTTTCAAAAGTGTGTTCCAGGGTTTAATGATATTTGGAGCTTCCTTCGGTACCTATTTTGTCTTCCTGAACAACTATCCCGATAATGCACCTCTGGCCAGAACGATGGGTTTTACTATTATTGTGCTGGCTAATGTCTTGCTTATTCAGGTAAACAGTTCCAATTCTGAATTCGCTGTAAAATCGTTTACCAGGCTGCTTAGGGATAAAGTCATGTGGGCAGGTGCCTTAGGAACCATATTAGGGTTATTGGTAATACTTTATACGCCACTTTGTGGCTTAGTAAAGCTGGCTCCCTTATCGGCTGAGCAGTTTTTAATTGCAGCCGGAATAGCAGCAGCTGCAGTTCTTTGGTATGAACTTGTGAAAATGATAAAGTATCTCAGAAAAAGATCATCATTGATTCTGGCGAAAGCAAGCAAGCACAGCCAAGATTAAATCTGGAAAAAATAGAGTAAGAACTGTTGCAGGAGTTGATTTAAGCCTATTCCTATGGTTGAATAAATGGGTAAATAAAAAAGTTTATGAGGTGTTAAATGGCTGCCGATATTCTTCAACAGATAGTTGCCAGAAAACAAGAGAGATTGAATGCACTCCAACAAGTGACCCCTTTCGCAACACTATGCCGGCAGTTGGATGCCGAACTGCCTGAGCGGCGGCCTTGGCCATTGGCCAGTGACCGTTTTGACGTAATTGCTGAAATCAAACGGGCCTCTCCCAGCTTGGGCCCGATCAACTGGCAGCTTACTTTGCCGGAACTGGTTCAGCAATATGAACTGGGCGGCGCGGGTGCTGTTTCAGTCCTGACAGAAGAGGATTTTTTCTGTGGCTCACTTGCTGATTTGGCGCAAGTACGCCGGGAAACAGGTTTGCCGGTTTTACGCAAAGATTTTCTCTGGACCGAATATCAACTGGTCGAAAGCCGGCTGGCCGGGGCTGATGCTGCCTTGCTGATTGTTGCTTTGTTGGACCAGAAAACATTAAGTGAACTTATTCAATTTGCTGCCGAGCTGGAGCTGGAAACTTTGGTCGAGTGCCGTGACCGGCAAGAGATCGAACGGGCAATCCAGGCCGGAGCCCGCAACATCGGGATTAATAACCGTAATCTGCGAACTTTTGCAGTCAGTTTGGAGACAACCATAGAGTTGCTGCCAACAGTACCCAGGGATTGTGTGGTTATCAGTGAGAGTGGCATAAAAATTCCGGCTGATGTTGGACGGCTGGCAGCTGCCGGGGCTAATGGCATCCTGGTGGGTGAATCCTGTGTGCGGCAAGCTGAACCATCCAAACACGTGGCCGGGTTGCTGGAGCAAGGACGCAAACAATACCGGCAAAGGAGCTGCTGATCAAGGATGATACATGTTAAAATTTGTGGGATCAAATCGCTGGAGGAAGCGCTTTGGTCTGCCGAAGCCGGAGCTGATGCTTTGGGCTTTATCCTGGTGCCTGCCAGCAAACGTTATATAGAGCCCAGCCTTATTCGGGAAATATCAGCTCAGTTGCCACCCTATATCGCCCGTATCGGTGTGTTTGTCAATACCCCTCCCTCTGAAGTCAAAGAACTGGCTGAACGGTGCGGCCTGACAGGAATCCAGCTGCATGGAGAGGAAAATCCTGAAAATTATCGCCAAATTGCTCTCCCTTTAATTAAGGCCCTGCGGGTTCCTGCCGAGGCAACAGAGACCAGTCCTAAAGGAAAATCTGGATCAGGTAATATTGGGGACTGGAGGGGTTTGGTTCAGGGTTTATTAGTTGATTCTGTTGTCGCCGGACAATTTGGAGGTACCGGTTTTTCCTTGCCTTGGAATGATGCTGCCAGCCAAAACCTGTTTGCCGAAATCAGATCTGCGGGCATCCCGCTGATTTTGGCTGGAGGTCTGACACTTGATAATATTGAAGAAGGAATCAGAATAGTCAAACCTTATGCGGTTGATGTCAGTTCCGGGGTTGAGCGGGACGGCAGAAAAGCTGCCGCTCTTATTAAGGAATTTATCAGGAAAGCCAAAGCAGCGGGCTGAGCTGAAGAATTATATTATAAAGATATTTTG
>DATMYJ010000092.1:0-7777 GCA_035561015.1 Desulfitobacteriaceae bacterium
GTTCTTATTATTTGCAACTCTAAAAAGACATTAATTTATTTCGTATTCACAACTACTGAGGCAATTGGTTTGTAATCTCATTCATATCCATTACCTTCATACCTGCCGGAAGTTTAAAGGTATCATCCGGCAAAGACCCAATTTTCATATTTTTATACTCAATAATGACGCTGCTTCCATCAGAACCTTTTGTTTCAATTCTGAGCGGGATACCATAATCCTCCCGTATCCACATTTTCATTTGTTCCTGACCATCAACACCGGTGACACTGATTACTTTACATTTGACACCATCGTAAACAATAGTCTCCAAGGTCTTAAGCTTGTCTGTTTGCGAACTCACATCATTAATATATTCAGCCGGTGTCTTAACTTGATCAGTCATATCGGCGGTAATTTTGTAGGCGATATTTTGCTCTGAATTATAGCTCAAGATAGAATCACCGTCAACAATAATACTGGTTTTTTGACCTTCGACTGTACTCTCTGATTTCATTTTCTTTCCCTGAATGTTGATCTTGCCGTTATAAGTTTCTTTTCCGTTTGTGGTTACAATATATTCGTAACTGAGACCTTCAATATTCTGACCTTTACTGAATAGATCAGAAAGCGTTTCCTGGGTATTTTCTGCAGGGGCTGTAGTATTAGAAGCCTTTTGGGCTGTTCCTCCACATCCTGTCAAGATGGTGCCTGCCAAGAAAGCTGTAATAAAAATAGCAAAGACTAATCTCCTCTTTAATCCTGGACCTTTCTTCAACCTTGAACACTCCTTCACATTCTCTTACATTAAATTTAGGATAAATGATATTTGGAATTAATACCGAAATTTATTTCGACAAGCACCCGGTTTTTCCTTCTGATTTATACCGAAGGTTTAAATTCTTCGGAAACACTATGCCGGAATTCCTTATAGTTCTGCTGGGCTTTCCAGGAGTGCAACCAATAAATCAACAGCAGCTTCCACATCTTTTTTATCAGCCATTTCGGCAGGACTATGCAGATAACGAATCGGCACAGAGATAACGCCTGCTGGAATTCCTGCCTTGGTTAAATTAATTGCTCCGGAATCAGTTCCTCCGAACTCCAGGACTTCCCACTGAAATGGGATCTTTTTATTTGTAGCTACATCCGCCATCCACCGTTTTATTTGCGGAGAAGTGACCAGGGATCGGTCGAAAACTTTTATGCCAGCTCCTTTACCCAGTTCTACAGACATTTGCTGGGCTTTGGGAGTGTCTCCGGTTGCTGTTACATCCACGGCCAGAGCTAAATCTGGATCAAGAGCATAGGCAGCTGTCTGAGCACCGCGGGCCCCTACTTCCTCCTGGACAGTGAAAACAAATGCCAATTCATGGTCAGTTTTGACTCGTTTTAATGCTTCGATGGCTATAAAACAGCCCAGACGATCATCAAATGCTTTAGAGATAATTCTGGAACCGGCCTCTATGAAATCTCCGACAAGAACTGCCGAATCTCCTATCTGTACTGCATTGCCAGCTTCTTCCCGCGAAGATGCACCAATATCAATATAAAATTTTTCCAGCTTCAAATCTGCGACTTTCTCCAATTTTTCCACACCAATGACACCTATTCTGCCATTGCGGAATTTAATTCTCTTTTTATTGAGAGCGGTTATCGCCATACTGCCCAGGATACTGAAACGCAAAAAACCTTCCTTATCAATATTGGTGACAATGATTCCAATCTGATCCATATGAGAAGCTACCAGAATACGTTTTCCCGGGCCTCGGCGCCTGACTATCAAATTTCCCAGGGTATCTATGGAAATCTTATCGCTATGAGGCTGAAGTTGAGCGGAGATATACTGAGCAACCTCTTCTTCAAAACCGGAAGGACCAAAAAGCTGAGTAAGGGTACTAAGAAGTGAATAATCAAGATTAATGATATCAGATTTGTCTAACATTAATAGTCCTCCCTGGTCTTTGCCGGATAATTTGTAATTGGCGGCAGATTTCTCATAAGCGCCAGAACAAGGTCACCGCAAGCCTTGAAATCTTTTTCGTTGATTACAGAGACATAGGAATGTATATAGCGACAAGGAACGCTGAGAGATACCGTCGGAATGCCGGTTTTCGTAATATGAATACGCCCGGCATCATTCCCGCCACTGGATCCGCGGCGCAATTGGAGTGGGATATTTTTTCTGCGAGCCAACTCAGCCACATATTGAATAAGTTTAGGACTGTAAAGAGTTGTTCTGTCTACAATCGAACAGGCCGGTCCTTTACCTAATTCTGTAACCCATTCTTCTTCAGCTCTTTCCATGACATCGGCAGCGATCGTTCCTTCAACAACAATTGCAAAATCCGGTTCAATCTGGTAAGCAGCTACCTTGGCCCCGCGTAAACCTACTTCTTCCTGAACAGTAAAGGCTGCTACCAGCGGAAAATCATATTCCTGTTTGAGAAGCTCAACTAATATGGCACACCCGATTCTATCATCAAAAGCTTTGCCTTTATACAGACCTTCTCCGAAAGGCTCACAGGCCGTAACAAAATAAGCATAATCGCCGACTTTGACCTTGCCGGCAGCTTCTTCTTTAGATTGTGCTCCTATATCTATGTAAAGTTGGTCATATGTACAAGCTTTTTGCCGTTCCGGTAATTTTTGCAGATGAATCGCTTTAGCCCCAATTACACCTGTCAAATCAGCTCCGATACGGACGGTTTTGGAGACCAGAATTCGGGGATCAATTCCACCTACCGGCTTGAATTTCAGAAAACCCTCGTTTGTTATGGCCATAATCATCAGGGCAACTTCATCCATATGGGCTGTAATTAAAACCTTGGGCCCGGAAAACTTCTGATTTTTGAAGGCGATCAAATTGCCAAGCTTGTCAATAACTATTTTTTCCACATAGGGTTTGATTTCCGCTGACAGAAGATTACGGACAGTAGTTTCATCACCAGAAGTGCCATTCAGCTCACTGAGAGTTTTCAATAACATAACAGACCCTCCAAATCATCCGGTAAGGAGGCAATAGCGTAAGCAAGGAGCTTGCCGCAGTTAAGCACATCCTGCATATTAAGTGTCTCCACAGAAGTATGCATGTAGCGTAAAGGAATAGAAACAAGTCCGGTCGGAATTCCAGCTTGGCTTACCTGAATAGCCCAGGCATCAGTTCCTGAAGCCCCTGGCAATGGTTCTATTTGCATCGGCAAACGCTGAAGCAAAGCTGTTTCTGAGATATGCTGATAAATTGCCGGATGAACATTAGGGCCCAGGGCTACTGATGGTCCTTTACCCAGTTCAAGATTGACTTGACCTTTGGTATCGGGTGTGCAGCCATGAGCGACTTCAACGACTATGGCCATGTCCGGAACAAGAGAATAGGCACTGGTCTGAGCCCCCCTGATGCCAACTTCTTCCTGAGTTGTGGCTACGGCAATAACATCATGGGAATGATGCAGATGGGAGAGTTCCTCCAGACATATTTTCAGCGCAACTACCCCTGCCCGGTCATCGAACGATTTGCCTGCTACAATATTATTAAGCAACTCGCAGCTATCCCGCTGCAGGGAAATAACATCTCCAACCTGAATAACTTTATGTACCATTTCAGCAGAAAGGCCCACATCAACTGCCATATCCTCCATTTTAACAGCTTTGTCAGAATCTCCTTCAGCAAGAAGATGCGGCGGGATAGAACCAATAATTCCGGGAATCTGACGACGGCCGTGAACAATTACTTCCTGGGAAAGAAGAATCTTGGGATCAATGCCGGCAATTGAAATAAATCGCAAGAATCCCCGCTCATCTATTTTATGAACTATCAGACCTATTTCATCCATATGGGCAGCCAGCATAATCCTGGAACTGTTTTTGCTGCCCTTTTTCAAAGCATAGATATTCCCGAAAGTGTCGGTATACACTTCATCACTGAGAAGCTGAAACTCTGCCCTGACCAAAGCAGCAACAGGGGCCTCATTACCCGAAATACCACTTTCCCTTGACAAAAGACGCAGGAATTCCTTCGCGCTTTGCATTTGCGCGTTGATCACAAGATCACCCTTTCATAATAAAAATCTGTTTTCTAAGATAACCATAAGATTTATTCCTAAACCATTTGGGAAACAAGTCAATTTTCAGTGGCTGTGTCATTTTGGGAAACAGTATCAGATGCCCCATCCATTATTACTGTGGTTAAGGAAGAAAACTTGACTTCAACAGCAGTACCTTTGGCAACAACTTTGCCGCCAGCCGGTATTTGCTCACTGACCAGACCATTTCCGGAAAAATCATAGTGGAGTCCATTTGCAGATAATTTTTCTCCAGCCTGACGCATTGTAAGTCCAGTTAAGTCCGGGACGACAACTTCTCCCGCAGCAGGAGTGCGTTCCGGGATTATTTGTTTGGGTGCTGGCCGCACTGTCGGAACAGCAGAAGAAATCGATACCGAACTTTTCGTATCTTCTGCAACCGGAACCCCGAAATATTGTAACGATTTTTCAATAATATTTTTTGCCCTGGGTGCAGCAAGCTGACCGCCTTGATGAATAATTCCTTGGGGGCTGTCAAGTACAACCAGAACAGCAATTTTAGGATTTTCCACCGGGGCAAAAGCAGCAAATGAAGCAATGAAATCTGAAGGAGAATAGGCGCCTGTCTCAGGGTTAACCTTTTGGGCAGTTCCTGTTTTACCGGCAACCTTGACTCCCGGTATAATGGCCAATTTTCCTGTGCCTTTAGAAACAACCTGTTCCAAAATACTGTTCATTTGGGCAGCAGTAGTTTTGGAAACTACCTGCCGAACAGCACAGGGCTGGTTTTGCTTGACAATTTCACCTTCAGAAGTGGTAATTTTATCAACAATATAGGGCTTATAAAGTGTTCCCCCGTTGGCAACTGCCGAGATAGCACTCAACAGTTGTATAGGCGTTACCAGATTAGACTGACCAAAGGACATCGTTGCCAAATCAATATCTTTAGCCTTATCTTCTGGTACCAGCAATCCGCTTTCTTCCCCCGCAATATCTATGCCGGTCTTGGCTCCCAAGCCAAATGCTTTCAGAAAGGTATAGAAACTCTCTTTACCCATTTTCAGGCCTACCTGGGCCAAGACTACATTAGAAGAGACCTTCATCCCCTCAGTAAAAGTAAGGCTGCCATGTGCTTTCACATCAGAATCCCAGTTTGTTATCAAACGTGGTCCAATCCGCAAATAACCTGGATCATTAAAAAGTTCTTCCGGAGTAATAACTCCTTCTTCCAGTGCTCCTGAACCGGTGAGAATTTTAAAAGTTGATCCCGATTCATAAGTCATCGCTATAGCCAGATTGCGTCTATCATCCGGAGAACTGTCAGAATAATTGTTAGGATCAAATGTTGGCCTGGAACCCATCCCCAGTATCTTGCCTGTCATTGGATCCATAGCTATTATTGTTGCTTTTAGGCATTTAGTAGAACTCATTATATCATCCAAATTCTGTTCCACAAAGAATTGAATAGTTGAATCCAATGTTAAAGTCAGATTATTCCCCGGCTTGGAGGGATCTATCTGATGCAAGGTACCCGGTATCATAACAGAACCAGTATCCTGCTCTTGTGATTTATAACCCGCCTTTCCATATAACTCCTGATCATAAAAAGCTTCGATACCCTCAACACCATGTCCGCTCATGTTTATTATTCCTAAAACAGAGGCACAAAGACTGTCCATCGGATATACTCTTTTTTGCTCGTCATTGAAGCCTATCCCGGGTATATCCAATTTGTTAATCTCATCTATTTTACTAATATCAACATGGTGAGCCAGACTGACCCAAGAAGATTTATCATTACTCAGCTTATCTGTTATTTCTTGGGGGTCTGCTTCAATAATTGATCCTAGTTTTTCAGCAATTTCAGTTATCGAAGATTTAATCTGCTTCTTGTTAATTAAAGTATTAAGTGTTTTAGGATCTGCATAAACCTCTTTAACAGGGATATTTTGGGCCATAATATGCCCTTGAGCATCAAAAATTATTCCTCTTTCCGGATAAATAGTCTGGTCAGTAGTGCGTCTCTCAATACCTTTAGCCTTCAAATCGGCTGCTTGAACAACCTGAAGTATTACTAAACGGGAAACAACGGCAATAATTATCAAAACCAGAATAGCCGGAACCCAATATGCTCTGGAAAAATAAGCTAATTTTCTTCTTTTTTTGCGTTTAGCCAAACGATCCCTTCTCCCATCAATAACATCAACAATTAGAATATATTAATTTTATCATACTTGCCCCAGGACACCTCTGAGAACATTGGGCAGGCCATAATTATTCTTTCCGGCACCATAGCCAACTTTAAGAATTCTCATATGGGGAAAAGATGTTTGTTGGGCTAAAGTTGCAATTATAGCCGCAGCTGTTGGTGTTACAAGCTCTCCAGTGACACCTGATTCTTTGAATTCAAAACCGGCTAAAAGCTCCAAGGTCGCCGGAGCAGGGACAGGTAGTATACCGTGAGCACATTTTATAAATCCTCTTGACCAAGGCAAAACAGAAAAACAGATTTCATCTATCGCTAGTTGTTCAAGTGCCAGGCAGGTCCCAACTATATCAACAACGGAATCAACAGCACCCACTTCGTGGAAATGTACTTCATCAATAGCTATGCCATGAATTTTAGCTTCGGCTGCAGCTAAAGCCCGAAAAATCTGCAAGGATCCAGTTCTGGCTCTGGCAGGTATAATCTCCTTCTCAAGCAATTTTTCGATATCTGCCAGACGGCGGTGATGATGCTCAACTGTGTTTAACAGAATTACATTAACATCAGTTGCCTGAATGCCTTGAATCAGGGGCAGTGTTATTTCCAGTTTAAAGGTATTTAGCCCCAGAGAATATAATTGTTCAGTAATGATAAGAGGATCAGCACCCAAGGCGATTAAGGAAGCAAGAGCCATATCTCCGCTGATGCCGGCAAAAACATCCCAGTATAAGATACGCAAATTAAGAACCTCCTTCAAAGTTTTCTGGAAAAATTATTCGGCAGACTGTTGATCACTACTCTTGCCAGCCAAGATTCGGCGAACAATAGCAGATGCAAAAGCTGCAGCTCCATATCCATTGTCTATATTAACTACTCCCACGCCGGCAGCACAACTGTTCAGCATGCTTAACAGGGCAGATAATCCCTTAAAGTTAGCTCCATAACCAATACTGGTCGGAACAGCAATAACCGGTTGTTCAACCAGACCTCCAACAACACTAGCCAAGGCGCCTTCCATACCGGCTACAACGATTATAACCTCGGCTTGTTCTAAAAGATAGCGTTTAAGAAGTAAACGGTGTATTCCGGAAACCCCGACATCAACAAGCATTTCAGTTTCATGACCTAAATAACGGGCTGTTAGCCATGCTTCCCTGGCAACAGCTAAATCCGCTGTCCCGGCGGTAATTATCAATATCTGTCCTTTAATTGTTGGTTCAGACAAAGGATGAAGAATGAAGCAGCGTGCCAAAGAATCATAATAAGAATTGGGATAATGCTGTAAAATCAGTTCAGCTTTTTCCGGTTCAAGTCTGGTTGCCAAAACATTAGAATTGTGCACACTCAAATGTTTAATAATGGTTATTATATGTTCGGTTTCTTTTCCCTGACAAAATATAACTTCTGCCTGACCTGTCCGAACCGAACGATGATGGTCCAGACAAGCAAAACCTACGTTTTCATATGGTAATATTTTAAGTTGCTTAAATGCTTCCTCAACAGTCAGCAGACCTGATAATACTGCTTGTAAAATATATCTGATATTCTCCTCCATCATTATCTTTTTTAC
>DATMYJ010000093.1:0-2185 GCA_035561015.1 Desulfitobacteriaceae bacterium
AGTTTATTCATAATTATGTCATAAAGAACCCCCCAGCCGTCAGACTAGGGGTTCTGTCCCATTATTTTCTTGAAACTTGATTGCCGCTTGCATCATATAGGGCCCCAGGGTCACCGTCATTATTCCATATGTATGCCTTAGTCCATACCAATGTACCAGCACTGGCAGTCGCGCTACCGCCACTTACGACTCGGAGAGTACCGCCGGTGGCAATTGTTGTTCCGGAAGGGAAATAATAAGTTTGATTTCCGGTCTCACTGACAAGTTTCCAACCGGTCAGATCAACTGAAGCACTGCCATTATTTACAATATTCACTACCTCGCCGCTTAAGTCAACGCTGGAGATAATCACGTTTGCTGAACTTGTCGGCGGTGGAGTAACTGGTTCAATTGATGAAGGAGTCTTGTCAATAGTTATTGTACTTCCGTCACTTGTAGCCACAATAGTACCGGCCTCGTCTGTTCTGTACAGACTTGCTCCAGCAGATACCAGCCTATTTAGGGCTTCTGGTGCCGGATGTCCATAACTGTTATCTTTTCCAACTGAAATAATAGCATAATCAGGAGTCACTTTGGCCAAAAAAGCCGCCGTGCTTGATGTGGCACTTCCATGATGTCCGACCTTGAGAACATCGGAATCTAAATTATATCCGGAATTTATCATTTCGTTTTCAGATAATTCATCTGCATCGCCTTCGAAAAGGAAGGAGTTTGAGCCATACGTTAGCCTTAGAACTGCGCTGTAATTATTAATATCTTCATATCCTGTTGAATTTGGAGCAACAAGCTGAGCACTTACTTCTGCCCCGAGATCGAGAGACAAGCCGGCTTTCGCTTCTGTAATTTTCAAGCCTTTATTCTGAATAGCAGCAATCAGATCAAAATATGTCTGAGTGGTAGTATCCTTTTTAGGCATGATCACTTGCCCGATTTCGAACGTATTTATCACTGTATCCATTGCGCCAATATGGTCTTCATGGGGATGTGTAGCAATAATTACATCTAATTTACTTACTCCTTGATTTTTCAGATAGTTAGTAATTGTGTCAGCATCTTCGTTGTTGCCTGCATCGATCAGGACATTTTTTCCATTAGGAAGTTGAATAAGTTCAGAATCAGCTTGCCCGACGTCGATAAAAGAAACCTCTAGAACACTGGGAGATCCACCAAGTTTTTGAACGAGATTACTGACTGTCGAAGGAAGTACAACCCCGGATCCACCAAGGACATATACAATATTAACCTCGCCTGTATGTTCAACCAGGAAATTTTGGACCGAAGAGTCTAATGTTGCACCGACTAATACAATGGCACTGCCGGTTTTAGCGGCCAGAGCTGATCCTGCCAAGGCATCAGGGAAATTCTCACCGGTTGCTACAAAGACAATATCAGTTTTTAGTTCCAGGCCGTTAATAATTTTAACAGCGGTTTCATATCTGCTTGCTCCGCCATAGCGAATGGGACTAGGCAGCAGGGATTCAACACTGGGGCTAATCACACCGGGTCCGCCAACAATAACTGTCTGGGTGATACCTAAATCACTCAAAGTACTGCTCGTTGCATCTGGAATAGTATTTGTTTCAGACAGCAAGATTGGCACGCCATTGTATGCTGCCCAGGAAGAGATTGCTAAAGCATCGGGAAAGTTTTGGGCATAAGCTATAACTGCTTTGGTGGTTTTCAATTTACCGGCATCTTTTAAAAATGAAGCAATAGCAGCTGCCGTATCGTATCTTGAACTACCTGCAAGGCGTTTTACAGTATATTTGGATGACAGATAGGTTTCAATCGAATCTGATACCGCACCAGTGCCGCCCAGGATGTAAACAGTTGAGGGATGCAGCCTGGTAATTTCGCTATCTGTTTCAAACGATAATGCTTTGCTATCCGTGAGTAAGATGGGGGAGTTATATGCAGCTGCAAGTGTTGATCCAGCTAAGGCATCAGGGAAATCATCACCACGGGTTAACACTACGGCGCTTGATCCGTCAGGCCAGCCCTCCTTTGAAACTTCGACTGCAGTAAGGGTTCGGGATGATCCTGCCAGTCTTTTTGGCGTGAGTTGAATAGATGCTGCCTGGACCGATGCAATTGGGACAGACAGGGTAAAAAGTAATAAGAACACAATTAATAATGACAACTTCTTGTACAGTGATTTGGTCAAAATTCTTCACCCTTCCATAAT
>DATMYJ010000094.1:0-5945 GCA_035561015.1 Desulfitobacteriaceae bacterium
GACAGTGTCAACTTAAATAAAACCATACCCCAGACGCCGGCCCACTTAAAAAAAGCGAAAATCCGGCTTAAATGCGATACTTACACCAGAAGACTAAGATCGCCCAGGCACCCCAACATCTCGACACATTGCTGCAAAAGGGCTAAGCGGGCCTTTCTTAAATTCTCATCTTCAGCCATGATCATAACCGACAGGAAAAGGAGTTCGATGAAAGGTACCAGTTCAGAGGCAAGAGCAAAGGCTGCTTCGAAGTCCCGTTTAAGCAAAAAGTCGGTAAAACCTGTTTGGCGCTTCTGAATTTCCCTGGCCAGATTTATTTCGGCCTCATCGGTCAGCAAGCCTGTATCCAGAGCCTCAGCCGATCCCTTTTTACTGAGATTATAGCAACGAATATAAGCCTGCTGGTAGGCAGTAAATCCGGGTTCCGTTCTTTTGGCCGCCAGGATTGCTATTTTTTTGCTGCAAAGGTACACAAATTCACTTCCCTGCGCCAAAACAGCATCAACAAGATCGTAGCGATATCCCTGCTCCTGAAGTACAAAACGCAGTCTTTGGGCAAAAAAGTCCAGCAGGACAGGTAACAGTTCCTCCTGCGCTTTGAGGATTTTAGCCTGGCGGGCATAAAGACCATAAGCCTCAGCCAGAATAGTATCCAGCGGAAAATCCCATTCAGCTGCCAGCAATATACTGACCACCCCTTGGGCCTGGCGTCTCAGAGCATAAGGATCCTGGGAACCGGTAGGCTGAATGCCAATACCAAAAGTCCCGACAATAGCATCGACTTTGTCAGCGATGCTGACAACCTGGCCAGCCAATGATTCCGGTAGGGCGTCACCGGCAAATCTGGGCAGATAATGTTCTATTATACCGCGGCACACTTCCGGACTTTCCCCGCTGGCAGCAGCATAATCAGCACCCATAATTCCCTGCAGCTCCGGAAAATCATAAACCATCAGGGTTACAAGATCAGCTTTGGCCAGAAAGGCCGTCCGTTTTATTATCTCAGCCTGTTTTTCATCCAGATTCAACAACCTGCTGATAAAACCGGCAAGTTCCATGATTCTGTCCACCCGCTGCCTGACTGTGCCCAATTTCTCGTGATATACTATTTTTTCTAATTTAGGCACCAGATCAGCCAATTTGACTTTCCGGTCTTCCCGGTAATAAAAATCTGCATCTTCCAGACGAGCTTTCAGTACTTTTTCATTTCCTGCCCGGACCTTGTCTAGAGCCTTCGCATCACCGTTACGAACCGTTATAAAGTAGGGCAGCAGTTTCCCTTTGCTCTCATGTACTGGAAAATAACGCTGGTGTTCCCGCATCGGTGTTGTCAGGACCGGTTCCGGCAGATACATATAGCGGGGAACTATCTCACCCAGTAAGGCAGTGGGGTATTCCACGAGATTGGTAACTTCGGAAAGCAATTCCTGGTCCTCAAAGACTTGAGCACCTTTATCCCGGGCCAGAGTCTGTATTTGCTCCCAAATAACCCTGCTGCGCTCGGCCGGATCCACTAGGACATAAGCCCGGCGCAGGGACTCGACATATTTACCGGCCGTGTCCAGAGATACAGGTTCGGATGCCAGAGTGCGGTGACCCTGGGAAAGCCGTCCGGACTTCAGGCCTACAAGTTCAAAGGGAATAACATCCTGGCCATAAAGAGCCAACAGCCAGCGAATTGGCCGGGCAAAGCGAAAATCCCAGCTGCCCCAGCGCATCGGTTTCGGAAAATGCAGAGAGGCAATCAAATCCAGACAGAGCTGGGGCAATAGAGTAAAAGTATTCTGCCCAGCTTCTGATTTACGGGCAAAAACACAGGGTACTCTATTCACCTCCCGCACGAATAAATCTTCTACCGCAACTCCCTGACCCTTGGCAAAACCAAGGGCAGCCTTGGTCGGCGTTCCTGCGGAATTATAGGCGGCTTTAACTGCCGGACCTTTAATTTCCGCTTCAAAATCTTCCTGTTTTTCGGTTAAAGCGCTTACTACAACAGCTAAACGCCGAGGTGTAGCATAGACAGCCAGAGTGCTGTAATTCAAACGCAGATCGCCAAGCTGTGACTTAGTCTGCTCTTCCAGCTGTTTTAAGGCCCCGGGAGTAAATTTAGCCGGTATCTCTTCTGTGCCAATTTCCAACAAAAAATCTTTAGCCATGATTACTTACCCCCCTGCCAGCTTTTTTCAATAAGGGATAGCCCATCTTTTCCCTTTGTTCAACATAGGCCTGAGCACACAAACGGGCCAGGGTTCTGACCCTTCCAACATAACTCGTGCGTTCCGTAACACTGATAGCTCCCCGGGCTTCCAGAAGATTAAAGGTATGCGAACATTTCAGAACATAGTCATAAGCCGGTACCACCAAACCAGCTTCAACGACCCTCCCGGCTTCTTTCTCATACATGTCAAACCAAGTCTGTAAGGCCGCAATATCGGCCACCTCAAAATTATACTTGGAAAAGTCAATTTCATTTTGCAGATAAATATCCCCATAAGTAATATCAGCAACCCATTCTATGTCGAAAACACTCTCTTTATTCTGAATGAAGGTTGCCAGCCTTTCTAAACCGTAAGTAATCTCAGCGCATACCGGTTTACAGTCAATGCCTCCGCATTGCTGGAAGTAAGTAAACTGAGTAACCTCCATGCCATCCAGCCAAACCTCCCAGCCCAGTCCCCAAGCTCCCAAAGTAGGAGATTCCCAGTTATCCTCAACAAAGCGTATGTCATGCTCCTGCGGGTCTATTCCTAAGCCTTCAAGACTTTGGAGATAGAGCTCCTGAACATTATCCGGTGAAGGTTTTAAAATTACCTGGTACTGAAAATAATGCTGCAAGCGGTTGGGATTTTCACCATAACGACCGTCTGCCGGCCGGCGCGACGGCTCGACATAGGCAACATTCCAAGGTTCAGGGCCTAAGGCCCGCAGAAATGTTGCCGGGTTCATTGTACCTGCACCTTTTTCCAGATCATAGGGCTGAGCAATAATACACCCTTGATTTCCCCAGAACCGGTCAAGGTTAAGAATTATTTCCTGGAATTTCATTAGTTGGCCTCCTTAAATAAAATTAATACTGGAGTGCAGGCGAACGGACAAAAGTGATTTAGCCAATTTTAAAACCCCGCCCCTGCAGCACAAAGCTACAGGGACGGGGTACTAATCCCGCGGTTCCACCCTGTTTGATCCAATAAGGATCCCCTCATTTAACAGTGTTCGGAGTTGCCCGGCTCATTTCCCCTGTCCGGTTTCCACCCTTGCCGAACTCTCTGAGAAGGGAATTACTAGAACTTCTTTCTCCTCATTACACAACCATAATAAGCAAATATAATCAAAAACTATTATAATTCACAGCAGGCCTGAGTGTCAAATCAGAGTACCAGACAACATCCGAAAATAAAAGCCAGATCAGCAGGAAACTTACATTCCCAAATCTTTTCTGATATTCCAGGAGCGCAGCTGTCTTTCTAATTTATATTCACAGTAGTTTTGCAGGGTATCAGTGATTTCTTGCTGCATCCAGGCAGTCCAGCGCAGTCTGTCCAGTTTATTCAGATCGGCACTTAATAAGCGTTTGATAAAGGCAATACTCCCTGCTGTTAACCAGCGGCCGGAAAAACCCTCCGAACAGGAGAGGCAAAGGATTCCGCCTGCCTGAGAACTGAAATAAAGCCGCTCTTCTTTAACTCCGGCCCCGCATTCGGCGCATATTCCCAAAACAGGAGAATAGCCCAATATGGCCAGCAGTCTCAGGGCAAAGGCACATTGCACCAGCAAAGGTTCATAATGAGCCAGGAGAAAAAAACCAGTCAAAGTCAGGGTAAATAACTCTGGCTGAGGCTGTCCGCTTATCAGGGCAATATCCACTAATTCAGCAATCCCGGTGGCAGCCATTGTACGCTCCAGATCATTCCACAAATGAGGGAAACTCTCCTTGGGACTGGCCTGACTAACTATGTCCAGGCTGCGACCACGATAGAGTAAAAAGTCAGCGTAAGTAAATAACTGCGTTCCACCCCTCTGACTGCTTTTTGGTTTACGGACACCTTTGGCAATAGCCTGAATCTTACCGTTCTCCCGAGATAACATCGTTAAAATACGATCCGACTCACCATATTCCTGGCTGCGTATAACTATAGCGTCAGCATGGTAAACGGCCACTCCCGGTTCCACTCCTTTATCACTGTCTTACCTGAGCAAGTCCAAACCACAACTGGTACCCAGGCGATCAGCCCCAGCCTCAATTAACTGTAAAGCTGCTTCTCTGGTCCTGATTCCGCCGGAGGCCTTGATTTTAATATCCCGGCCCAGCCATCTTCTGAGATTGCGGACATCCTCAGGCGTAGCTCCCCCACCGGCAAAACCGCTTGATGTCTTAATAAAATCCGCTCCAGAGCGGGTGACAATCTTCGCAGCCTGCTTTTTCTCCTGCTCGTTCAGGAGGGAAGTCTCAATAATAACCTTGATAATCAGGCCGCAGGAATGGGCTGTTTCCACAACTCTCCTGATATCCTGCTCCACAGCATCCCAGGCAGAGGACTTCGCCCGGCCGATATTCATAACTATATCTACTTCTTTGGCCCCCAATGCCTTAACTGCGAAAACCTCCTGTACCTTGATCTCGGTTAAGGTTGCCCCTAAAGGAAAACCAACGACAGCAGCTACTCCAACTCCGGTGCCAAATAATATTTTGGCAGCAATCTTAACATAACAGGGATTAATACAAACGGCAGCGAAACGGCTTAATTTAGCCTCATGGCATAAGTTGACAATTTCTTTTTCAGTGGCATCTGCTTTCAGCAGGGTATGATCAATCAGCCCAGCGATAGACATCCTCACACTCTCCTCCCGCCCTTGAATCATTTATATTTCCGAACAGACCCCCATGATTACTTAAGCACCAGCAGAAAATGAAAATAGACAGAGGAAGATACAACTGCTAAGAGAACCTTTTTCGCAGAAGAGCATAAACGAACGATTATAAAGCAGTGTTAATGATCCTGGTTATAACCGAACACCCTGAGGACATCCAGTCTGTTTCTCCAGTCTTTCATGACCTTAACCCAAAGTTCCAGGAAAACCTTGCTTCCTAAAAGGGTTTCAATATCACGCCGGGCCGAACTGCCAATCTCTTTTAACATTTGGCCTTTTTGACCAATTATTATACCTTTTTGAGAATCCCTTTCCACTATGATCTGAGCCCTGATTTTAACCAGGGATCTTTTTTCCTCAACTTCTTCAATGATAACTGCAACAGAATGGGGAACCTCATCCCTGGTCAATTCCAAAACCTTTTCCCGGATCAGTTCAGCTATAATAAAACGCTCCGGCTGATCGGTGACCTCATCAACAGGATAATATAAGGGCCCCTCGGGGATCTGCTTAAACAGAACTTTTAAAATTTCTTCGGTATTTTTTCCATATTTGGCCGAAACGGGAATTATAGCCAGAAAATCAGTCAGCCCAGCATACTTTTTAATGCCTGACAGGACCTGATCCTCTGTTAATAAATCGATCTTGTTTAAAATCAAAACACAGGGAGTACCGGATTGCCTGATCATTTCCAGGATAAATTCTTCACCCGGACCAAAAGCAGCTGCCATATCCACCACATATAAGATTACATCCACTTCACGAATCGATTCCCGGGCAGTACCTGCCATGTATTCTCCCAGTTTATGTTTGGGCTTTTGCACACCAGGAGTATCCAGAAATATTATTTGTCCTCTTTCCTCTGTGAGGATACATTGAATTTTATTACGCGTTGTCTGAGGCTTATCAGACATGATCAATACTTTTTGCCCCAGCAGGTGATTGAGCAAGGTCGATTTTCCAGCATTCGGCCTGCCGATCACTGCGACAAAACCCGAACGAAATCCTGGAGGCTGATTTGTTTGTTTCAAGTTTGCTTCACTTCCAACCTGAGCTTAATTTATTCAGATCTTAAT
>DATMYJ010000095.1:0-3456 GCA_035561015.1 Desulfitobacteriaceae bacterium
TATTGATATTATAATTCTTAAATATTCGATATATTAATGAATTGAAGTCACTGACAAAAAGCTGCAAAATATTCCTCTCCATTGCTATATTTGGCTAATCTTTTGGAAGCAGGATTGGTCTGTGAGAGCCGATTTCTCACTTTTCTCAATTAAATTGCCGTAGATAGTACCGGCTGCAATCTCCCGGTTTAACAAACCCTTTTTGTACTTTTGCTGGACAGAATTCACAGATAAAGAGGGATTAAGCCCTCTTTATCTTACTTTTCTTCTTCGATATCTATCGATTTTATTTTATCGCCAGCCTTGATCTGATCAACTGCATCCATTCCATCAACTACCCTGCCAAATACAGTATGCACCCCATCCAGATGAGGAAAAGAATCATAGCAAATAAAAAATTGACTCCCCCCTGTATCTTTACCGGCGTGAGCCATTGACAAGGCTCCTCTCAGGTGCTTTTGTTTATTCCCCTCTGTCTCGCATTTTATCGTATAACCAGGGCCACCAGTGCCGTTACCCAAGGGGCAGCCTCCCTGAGCCACAAACCCTGGGATAACCCGATGAAAAGTCAAGCCGTTATAAAATCCTGATTTTGCCAGTTTAACAAAGTTAGCCACTGTCCCGGGTGCTGATTCATCAAAGAATTCAAGGGAAATTATTTGGCCATTAGCCATTTCTATTTTACCTTTTGTCACATTTTTTTCCTCCCAATTAATATTCTGTTCTGATTATACCCGTACAACAAAATATTTTCTACTTCCAGGTCTGAAAATGATCACCAGCAATATTATGCTCTTTTTTTACGACGCCAGAACCAGTAAATTAATCCCAGGATTATAATACCCCCGATAATCAAATCTAAATTATGGAATAATGATTTCAGAGTATTCCAATTTTCCCCCAGTTTTATTCCGGCAATTATCAGAATAAAACACCAGGGCCAAGCCCCCAGGATTGTATATAAAGCCATTTTAAAGGGATTCATGCGGGCTATGCCTGCCGGCAGAGAGATGAATGTTCTTACTACAGGCAGAAGTCTGCCAACAAAGACTGTTATTTCTCCATGTTTGGCAAAAAGTCGTTCTGTCCAGGCTAATTCCCGCTCATTGATTAAAAAATAACGTCCGTAACGCTCTAAGAAGGGCCTCCCCCCCCAAACACCAATGTAGTAGGCTACTAAACCACCGAATAAGTTACCCAGCACAGCTGCCAGAGTAGCCTGAGTGAGATTAAAATGACCTAAAAATACCATATACCCAGTAAAAGGCAAAATTATTTCACTTGGCAGAGGTATGCAGGCACTTTCAATTGCCATAGCGAAAAATACGCCATAATAACCGAATCCGGAAATAATATCGGTAACGAACTGTCCCAAATACCTGAGAATTTCTTCTAATATTTTTACCACTCCTTAATTAAGGTCCAGGGTTTACTCATGTTACAAAAAAAGAACATCCCAAAGATGTTCTCTCAGGATTTCAGACTTTTCCTTTATTCTCTTGATCCCAGATTCTTTATATATTTAATACATAGCCAGATACTGATCTAACTCCCATTGATGGACAATCATGCGATAACCATCACACTCTTTAGTTTTTGCCTCAATAAAACGTTCCACAATATGTTTCCCAAGGGCTTCCTTAACCACTGGATTATTATTTAATTCATCCAAGGCCTCAGCCAGGCTTTCCGGCAAAGATTTAATCCCGGCCATATTCCTTTCTTCGCTGCTCATCGCAAAGATATTCTGGTCTACTGCCGGAGGAGGCATCAGTTTATTGTTAATACCATCAAGGCCGGCCTTCAATTGAACGGCTAAAGCCAGGTAAGGATTACATGAGGGATCCGGACTGCGCAGTTCAATCCGGGTTGAAGACCCTCGTTTCGCCGGTATCCGTATAAGGGGACTGCGATTTCTTCCAGACCAGGCAATATAGCAGGGAGCTTCATATCCTGGTACCAGCCTTTTATAGGAATTAATAGTTGGATTTGTAATAGCCGTGAAGGAGCGAGCATGCTTCATTAATCCCGCAATATAGTGATAGGCTTCTTGGGAAAGTTCCTTGGGATCCTCAGGATCATAAAAAGCATTGCGTCCATTTTTAGTTAAAGATTGGTTGGTATGCATTCCTGAACCGTTGATTCCATAAATCGGTTTAGGCATGAATGTGGCATGTAATCCGTGTTGCTGAGCTATTGTTCTGACTACAAACCTGAAGGTGGCAATCTTGTCAGCTATGCTTAAAGCATCTGCATATTTAAAGTCAATTTCATGCTGTCCCGGAGCAACCTCATGATGGGAAGCTTCAATATCAAAACCCATTTGCTCTAATGCCAGAACCATATCCCTGCGGGCATTTTCCCCCAGATCTACAGGTGTTAAATCAAAATAACTTGCTTTATCATGAGTAATTGTTGTCGGTAACCCTTCGGTATCTGTGTGGAAAAGAAAAAACTCCAATTCAGGTCCGACATTAAGAGCATAACCCATTGTTGTAGCTTCCGCCAATACTCTTTTCAGAACACTGCGCGGATCACCAACAAAAGGAGTCCCATCCGGATTGTAGACATCACAAATTAAACGGGCCACTCCTCCATCCCGTGGTCGCCAGGGAAAAACGACAAAGGTATTGGGATCAGGACGCAGATACATATCAGATTCTTCGATTCGTACAAAACCCTCGATTGAAGATCCGTCAAACATTAATTCCCCATCAAGAGCTTTTTCCAATTGTTCGATTGTGATGGCCACATTTTTCAATATCCCAAAAATATCTGTAAACTGCAGACGAATAAACTTAACACCCTTTTCCTGGGCAATGTATAAAACCTCTTCCTTAGTGGTAGTCACGGCTTTATACCTCCTAATACTCTATCCCTTTGCGACCGGCGATTCCTTGTTCATAAGGATGCTTTACCATTATCATATCTGTGACAAGATCGGCTTTAGCTTTAATGGCATCGGTGGCATTCCTGCCTGTCAATACTAATTCAACATGAGGCGGCTTTGATTCCAGCAGTTTGAGCACCTCATCCTCTTTTACAAGTTCAAACCAGATAGCATTAAAGATCTCGTCCAAAATAACTATATCCCACTGTCCGCTGCTGATAACTTCCTTTGCTCTCGCCATCGCTTTAGCGGCTTCCTTCAAATCTTCTGTGCTGGGATTACCCATATAGACCCAGCCCTTGCCGCCATAGTGTTCAATCTGACATTCCGGTTCCAATCGCTTTAACGCCTGGAGTTCACCGTAATAGTCTTGACCTTTCATAAACTGAATAATAAAAACTTTAAATCCATGACCAACTGCCCTTACCGCCAAGCCTATTGCTGCAGTTGTTTTTCCTTTACTATCTCCGGTATAAACCTGGATTAAACCCTGTTCTAATTTAGCCAAAAGTAACACCTTCCTTTACCCTTGTTCAATTTGCGGATGAATATATTTGACATTGGGA
>DATMYJ010000096.1:0-14168 GCA_035561015.1 Desulfitobacteriaceae bacterium
AAAAAAAACTGATATCTTTCTTCAACTGCGGCACCGCCCCCATTTCTTTGGCGGATAAGAAAAGAGGTATAAGCCTGTGGCCTATACCGAGGCTGGTTGCCGACGAAGCTATACCGTACGAATACTGGACGGGGAAAATGAATGGTGCTTCCATCAATTTTGAGATGGAAAACGGCAGGACGATCACTTTGCTCCGTATAGGCGGAAACGGCGATACGCTTCGCTTTCATGTCGCGAGGGCAGTGACAGCGCCGAGGGATGTAAGGGAAGGAGAAGAGCAGGGCATACGCTGGCCTGGCTTCGGCGCGGTTCTGAAAAACGATACGATGCAGTTTCTGATTAATACTACCGGTCACCATTATTCTATTGTTTACGGAGACTGGATAGATGAACTGAGATTCTTAGCGCAGATACTTGGAATAAAGTTTGTATTGGATGAATAATAAAGTACTGGAAAAACATGCACAACGGACTTGCTATGGATAACGTTCAACCTTTGCTGGAAGTACATAACATATCAAAGGCGTTCTCCGGAATTAAAGTAATTGACAACGTCAATATCCAAGTATTTCCGGGAGAGATCGTTGCACTTTTGGGAGAAAACGGGGCGGGCAAGTCAACGCTTAAGAACGTTTTGGTAGGTCTTCTCGAACCCGAGGAAGGCACGATAATTTTCAAGGGTCAAGAACGAAAGAAGATGAAGGTTGGAGCGTACAAGATAGCTGCCGTTCATCAGGAACTCAGCGTATTCCCGAGCCTTACTGTTGCCGAAAACATTTGCATAACTAACCTGCCGGGCAACAAACCCATGATCGATTGGAAAAAATGCAGGGAAACGGCAAAGAAATACCTCGAGCTCATTGGTGTCGAGCTCGACCTTGACACTACGGTCGAAATACTCTCTCCAGGAGAAAATCAACTGGTTGAAATTGCTAAATCATTGAGACAGCAGCCCGACCTTCTGATCCTCGATGAACCGACCACCTCTCTTTCGCATCCGGAGCGCCAGAAACTCTTTGGAGTGATGAGAATGCTTGCAAAGCAGGGCGTGGGAATCATATTTATTACGCATTTTATCGACGAGGTCTATGAAATAAGTGACAAGATCATCGTTTTAAGGAATGGGGTCCACGTTGGCGGAGGTCTGACAAAGGAGACGCCAAGGAAAGAAGTTGAACAACTGCTAGTTGGACGTTCGCTACTTGAACGAAAGCTGGAGATACCCACCCCTATAGAAAAAATCGCCTTGAAGGTAAGCGATTTTAACTCCGACAGGTTCATAGATATCAACTTCGAAGTCAAACAGGGTGAGATCCTTGGGATCGCAGGATTGATGGGGGCTGGAAGAACTGAGATTATCGAATCCATTTTCGGGTTGCGAAAGACAAGGGGTACGCTCGAATGTCTGGGAAAGACCTTTAAAAAGTGGAATCCTACAATGCTCCGGGACATGGGAGTGCTTTTCGTGCCGGAAGACAGGAAAACTAACGGCATATTCCCACAGAGGGCATTGAGGGAAAACCTTACAGCTGCTAACTTGAAAAAAATGATAAACCCTGTGATTCTGGGTATCGGTTTCAGGAACGAAAAGAAAAACGCCTTAGAATTGGCAAAGGCACAAAGTTTAGTGTTCTCAAACATTGAAACCTCGATTACTTCCCTAAGCGGCGGAAATCAACAGAAAGCGATTATTGCCAGATGGCTAGCCATTGATCCTAAAGTGTGTATTTTTGACGATCCGACCCGCGGTGTTGATATAGGCGCCAAGGAAGCGATTAGCGCGCAGATAGCGGAACTAGCGCGAAACGGATGCGCTGTCCTACTTGTTTCTTCGGATGTAAACGAGCTCACCGAGCTATCGCACAGGATACTGATACTCCGAAAAGGTAGGATTGTATCAGAACTGAAAAGAAGTGAGTTTGACGCACAGAAGATTATAAGTATTGCATCTACTGGGGCGTAAAGCTGATAAAGGGAATGATATTGACATGGATATAGCAAAGGGTAATAAGAATAATATTTTTGCCAGAATATTCCAGGTGCAGTGGATGTCAATTCTGCTAGGTGTTGTTCTTTTAACAGTTGTGCTTAGCATACTGCAACCTTCTTTCTCCTCATTTATTAACTTAAGAAACATACTTGTACAGGCAAGTGCGGTTGGAATAATGGCCGTCGGAATGACTTTTGTGATTATGACAGGCGGGATAGACATTTCTGTTGGTATGAATCTTTTCCTAATGATGACGATAATGTCGGAGCTACAAAAATTTTTGCCTCCAATATTCGTACTTCTTTCCGCAATCATCGGGAGCGTTTTGGTTGGGGCATTCAACGGATTCCTGGTGTGTAACCTAAAAATAACCCCGTTTATTGCTACCTTTGCGACTCTGTCCATCTGCCGTGGCTTAGGATACTGGATTATAAAATCACAGATGAGATCCGTTGTTGAAGGTGTGAGGGTAATCGGTTCGACGAGGTTGTTTGATATTATTCCCGTTCCTGTAATCATCTGGATACTTCTTTGTATTGTAGGCTTCTTTATTCTAAGTACTACACGGTTCGGCCGGTATGTACTGGCAGTAGGAAATTCAGTCAATTCGGCTCAGGCATCCGGGATCCCGGTCAATAAAGTAAAATTCGGGGCTTATATCTGCAGCGCTCTCTGCGCTGGATTAGCATCGCTAGTCTATATAGGACGGTTAGGAACCGTGCAGGCAGACCTCGGTTACGGTCTCGAATTCCAGGTCATTACCGCCGTGGTTTTGGGTGGGACCAAGCTCATTGGAGGTAAGGGCACTATCATAGGAGGATTCATAGGGGCTATATTCCTGATCCTTACTGAAAACGGAATAAGCCTTATGGAATTAAATATTTTTACCTACGATATTGCCAGAGGCTTGCTTTTATTCATCGCTGTTGTCTTGGACATTGTATCGTATACGAGGCAACAAAAAACACTTATTAGAGAAAGGGCAATGCGTTTACGCCTGAGTCTCTAAAAAAATGGAGGAAAATAACCTGAAAAGAAGGTAGCCTAGATGTTCATCCCAATGATTGACGATAAAGATTCACATCCATATCACAATTTGCTGGCAACTGAGCTGGCTATTCATTCCTCATGTTAGGTATGGTTATCGTGTCAATCTGGGCTTAGAACTGTAAAACCCAAAAAAAAGAAAGGAGGCGAGGAAAAGCATCGGAACTTTGATCAAGCATTCAACTAGCATGCAATATTTCACCAAACCAAAAAGAGGAGACAAAAATGCGTAAAACTATCCCGATGTGGGTGGCAATCGTAATGATTGCAACAATGGTCTTGAGTGCATGTGCTTCAGCGGCCACGGCAACGGTTGCCCCAGCGGTCGCCCCTACTTCTGCACCTGCCGCTCAGCATCTGAAGATCGGCATCGCCACAGATGCAGGCTATCCTGCCCGTAAAATAGAAGTCATGGGAATCTATGACGGAGCAAAGGCTGACGGGAATGAAGTCATTGAACAAAACGCTGACAACGATTCGTCCAAACAGGCTCAACAGATCAAAGCGCTTGTTGATCAGGGAGTCGACGCAATCGTCGTATGCGCGGTGGACATGAACGCCGTACAGACCTCCCTTGACTACGCCGCATCTAAGGGCGTAATAGTAACCCTGTACGATAGATTCGTCGATAACCCGAACGTTGCGTTTACCGGTGGTTACAACTCCTACACAGACGGTATTATGGCCGGTAAGGTAATCGCTTCGTTTGACGACGGAAAGCCACATATAGTTTTCGAACTGGTCGGGAACCTGGCTGATACGAACGCTCTTGCCAGAAGAGATGGTTTCCATTCAGTTATTGACTCCCACACCAACCTCCAGGTAGTTCAGATCCTCACTGACTGGGACGTTAACAAAGCTCTCACAGGCGTTGAAAACGCTCTCCAGAAATACCCGGATGTTTGGGGAATCTATAACGCTTCCGGACACATGGGCGGTTCTATCAAAACCGCTCTTCAGGAAGCTGGAAAACTCTTTAAAGTCGGTGAACCAGGTCACATATATTGGACATCCATCGGTGAGGAGCCCCCTGCCCCCCAGATCGCCAAGGAAGGGTATGTTGACGCCATACTCCCGATCCCAATGGATCAGATCGGAATCGCTATTTATGAAGCGATCAAGACACTCAAGTCCGGTGGGAAACTGATGTCGACCAAGTTCTACGCCGAAACCTACCAAATCAATGCAGCCGATATTCAGAAAGAGTACGACAATATCTGGTCTGTCAAATATGCCACGATAATGGGTCAATAAAGTTATAGCCTGCGTACCGCTCATTCAGCGGTACGCAGGCGTTCCTCGGATAAATCATCCATTCGGAGGAAAACATCAGTGCGTGATTCAGAAACTAAAAGAATTGGCATGGACAAGCCTGAGAATTTACGAGCATACAGCTTAAAGATTGGTGCACAGGCGTTCCTTGGGAAAATTAGCAGCATGCCGGTCATGGTGATGCTCGCATTTGTGTGGATTGTATTTATCATTATCAGCCGAAACTTTTTTACGCCAAACAATTTGGTAACTCTATTCGTTTCCAATTCCTTCTTTTTTGTTGCCGCGATAGGAGAAACATTTGTTCTGATGACAGGGGGGATTGACCTTTCAATCGCACATGTTACCACTGTGAGTTCGATAGTTTCAGCATTGGTAATGATAGACTTCCAGTCTGCAGCAGTGGCAGCTCAGGTCAATCCAGGCACCGGCGCCAAGATTTCCGACCCCGATTGGTGGACAAAAATAACATCGGGTCAAACTGGAGTCATTCAACAGCAGGTTACGCAATCCATGGAATCGACTGCTTTGATGACGATATTGATAGGTTTGTTGGTTTGCGTGGCCGTAGGGTTGGTGTTCGGGTTGATCAACGGGATCGCAATAGGAAGATTTAGGATGAACCCGTTTATCATTACGCTGTCAACGCAGCTGATTGCTAGAGGAATTTCCTTCGTGCTTTCAGGCGGTCACAGCATACCAGGGATTCCGCGGCAAATGATAAGCTTATCGACCAATTATGGCATACCATTAACAGATAAGCTTGTTTTACCGTGGATCGTTTTGATAACTATTCTGCTAGTCGTTGTTTTTGGTATAGCATTGGATAAGACAAGGTGGGGTAGGAGCATAAAACTGGTTGGTAGCAATCCGCAATCGGCAAGATATGTTGGAATAAAAGTGAACAATGTAACAACCTCCGTATATGTTGTATCCGGGTTAATCGGAGGACTCGCAGGCTTTATTTCAATGACAACCCTTGGAACGGCAGACGTGAAGCTTGGAGATCCACTGCTGTTACCGATTATTGGAAGCGTCGTGTTGGGCGGCATTAGCCTGGCAGGTGGTGAAGGCAACATGATAAAGGCTGGTTTGGGCATGTTGCTATTTGCAACGATTATTAATGGCATGACTTTTTTTAACTTGTCGATCGCTATGCAGCAAATGATACTAGGTAGCATATTCGTAATAGGCATGGCAGCGCTGTCGAGGGTTAAAAAAAGAGCGTAATATTAATCTTTTGGATTACTCTGAATTTTTTAACAAATGAGGTGATTTATGAACCTAATGGAAGGAAAGAATGCTGTAATTACAGGTGCGGCAAGAGGTATAGGGAGAGCAATAGCAGAAGGGTTTTACAATCAAGGAGCCAATGTTCTCCTGACGGACTTTGATGAAGAGAAAGGCAGGCAAGCCGTATCTGAAATTGAATGCGGCCGGGCTAATAAGATATTTTTTCGGAAAATGAATGTTACAGATTCGAAAGAAGTTGCGGAAAGCATCGAGTTTGCAGCGGAACAATTCGGAAAAGTTGACACATTTGTAAACAATGCGGGCATACTTATCGCGCATGAGGTAGTGGATTTTCCACTCGAAGAATGGCAGAAGGTTTTTCGCGTTAACATGGAAGGTACTTTTATATGCTCTCAGGCTGCCGTTCGTTATATGATCAGTAACAATGTAAGGGGAAGCATACTGAACATTGCATCCGCATCATCAAGAAAAGCAGACGCCAAGCATGCCGCCTATTCAGCATCAAAAGCAGCGATTGTAGAATTCGCAAGGGTCCTTGCGCTTGAGGTCGGAAAATACGGGATCCGCGTAAATTCGATCCTACCTGGAGCGACGGAGACAGATATGCTCGCGGCCGTATTCAAGGAAGTTGATGGCTTACGCGAGGATATAATCAGCAAAACACTCTTACGAAAATTGGGTAAACCTGAGGACGATGCGAACGCAGCGGTCTTTTTATGCTCGGAAATGGCGAGCCATATCACAGGAGAGTACCTTGTTGTTTCAGGTGGTGAATTCTTAAATCCTTGAATTTCAGACTGTGTCCCTTATTTGACTTAATGGAAATCATCCAGCAAGGCAAATTTCGAACTGCCATTCAGTGATAAGCAGCCTGTTCCATTGGTAACGTACATCCGCACAACAATACAGCCCATTTTGGAGCAACCAGTCACAAATGAGATCTTTTTCAACCTAACAAGATGCGACCAGATGCGTAGTTCGAGACTACACTGCGCTCACAGCCCTTACACAGCCTCTGGGGTTGGGTCGTGAGATGATTTCATCAATTAAAATGAGGACACCCCCGAATTCCGAAAGGCCAGACTATATGAACATCAGCCCAGAAAAAGTATTTGAAATGTATAAGACGATGCTGCGTATCCGGCGTTTTGAGGAAAACGTTTCAAAACTTTATGCAAAAGGTAAGATCCCGGGTTTCGTGCATCTTTATATAGGGGAAGAAGCGGTAGCTACTGGAGTCTGCGCATGCCTTGATCCAACAGACTACATAACGAGCACTCACAGAGGGCACGGCCACCTCATTGCAAAAGGCGGAGATCTGAAAAAGATGATGGCTGAATTATACGGAAAGAGGACCGGCTACTGCGGTGGGAAAGGCGGCTCCATGCATATTGCTGATTTGAGTATGGGAATTTTAGGTGCCAATGGAATCGTTAGCGGAGGCATTCCGATATCCGTCGGAGCGGCGTATGGTTTGAAGATATTGAAAAAAGATAACGTGGTTGTTTCGTTTTTTGGTGATGGGGCATCAAACGAAGGAAACTTCCACGAGTCTATGAACGCAGCAGCGGCTTTTAAGCTGCCCCTCGTTTTTGTTTGCGAAAATAACCAATTTGGAGTTTCCACACGTATCGATAGGATCACTAACAACAGTGACCTAGCAAAAAGAGCTGAAGGCTACGGTATGAAAGGAATCCGTGTAGACGGGACCGATGTTCTGAAAGTATATGAGGCTACAGAAGATGCAGTAGAACGTGCACGAAAAGAAAGTCTTCCAGCATTTATCGTAGCGGATACTTTCCGGCACCACGGCCATTTTGAAGGTGAAAACGTCACTTACTGGGATAAAAATGAACTGGAGGCCTGGAAGGAAAAAGACCCGATAGTCAGGCTGCGTAAAAATTTGACAATACCGTTCGGCATTTCCGAAGAAATCATAAAAATGGCCGAAAACGATATTGAAGCTGAAATCAGCAGTGCAATAAGCTTTGCTGAGGATAGTGAATATCCCGAAGCGGAAGATGCGCTTACGGGTCTCTACTGGGAGCGATAATATGAGCAAAAAAACTTACATGGAAGCTATCCGTGAGGGAATATACGAAGAGATGAAGAAAGACTCCAGGCTTTTTATGATTGGGGAGGACGTAGGGCCATACGGAGGTGAAATGGGGTTGTCGAAAGGGTTATGGGAAGCATTCGGAGACGAACGAGTAAGGGACTTTCCAATTGCAGAATCGCTAATACTCGGGGCAGGGCTCGGAGCGTCGTTGGTTGGCGCGCGGGCTATAGCCGAGATCCCATTCTGCGACTTCATGGGAATGTGCATGGACCAGCTATATAACCAGGCTGCGAAGATGCATTACATGTTCGGCGGGCAGGCGAAAATACCTCTCCTTATCCGCACGCCCATCGGAGGTTACCAGGGCGGAGCCGAGCAACATTCTCAGTGCCTTGAAGCATGGTTCGCGCATATACCTGGGCTTAAGGTAGTGATGCCTTCTAATGCCTACGATGCGAAGGGACTGTTGATGACGTCCTTGAAGGATAACAACCCGGTCATGTTCATTGAACATAAAAAGCTATACCAGATAGCCGATGAAGTCCCAGATAATTATTACGAGGTGCCTTTTGGGAAGGCCAATGTAATTCAGGAAGGCAGCGACGTTACCGTAATAGCGACGTCCTATATGGTATATCTGTGCAAGAAAGCACTTACGGGCTTAGAAGAGGAGGGGATAAACGCCGAGCTTATCGATCCGCGGACTTTGGTGCCGTTCGACGAGGAATGTTTGCTTGAGTCAATAAAAAAGACTGGCAGGCTTGTTATAGTGCAGGAAGCCTGGAGAAGATGCAGCTTTGCAAGCGAGATTGCTTCGGTTGCAGCAGAAAAGGGCTTCAGGTTCCTCAAGGAGCCCGTAAAAATAGTTGCTGCTCAAAATGTTCCTATCCCATTCAGTCCGGTTCTTGAAAATTTTGTGCTTCCGAGCCCGGAGAAAATCAGGAAAGCCGTGTTGGATGTGATGAGGAGGTAAAGTATGAAAGATCTGAATATCGCATTGATTGGGCATAAATTCATGGGCAAAACGCATACGCATGCGTATACGGATTTGCCGATCTTTTTTAATCCCGATGTACGCGTTGTAAAAAAGCTGCTCTGCTCAAACGAAGCAGACGTAAAGGAAGTGTCAAAGCAGTGGGGGTGGGAGAGTTACACGCTACGCTGGGAGGAGGCAGTTGAATCGAAAGATATAGATGTAATTGATATAGCGGCGCCCAGCAGCCTGCATTCGGATATTGCAATAGCCGCAGCCAGGGCGGGAAAGCATGTTTTTTGTGAAAAGCCGTTGGCGCTCACTCTTGAAAAAGCAAAAGAGATGATGCAAGAGGTCGAAAAAGCTGGCGTTGTCAACATGGTAGGATTCAATTACAGACGCGTGCCGGCACTTGCTCTTGCGAAAAAACTAATAGATGCTGGGATGATAGGCGATGTGTACCATTTCCGTGGGATCTACCAACAAAGTTGGCTCGTTGACCCGAAGTTCCCACTCGTTTGGAGGTTGAAGAAATCCGAGGCAGGATACGGCTCGCATGGGGATATGGGGGCTCATGTCATCGACCTCGCCCGCTTCCTGGTGGGAGAAGTTGAAGAAGTGCTTTGCGAACAGAGGACATTTGTGAGCGAACGCCCGAAGCCGCTCTCGAGCAGCGGTCTGTCAGCGGTTGCCGGAAAAGAAATGGGAGCCGTTGACGTGGACGATGCCTCGTCAATGATAATGAAATTCAAAGGCAAGGCAGCTTTAGGATATTTTGAGGCTACAAGGTACGGCACCGGACACAGGAATCAAAACTTTATTGAGATAAACGGAAGCAAGGGCGCAATAACATTTAATATGGAGCAGATGAATGAACTGGAATACTATAGTTGCGCCGATGCGGACGAAGTCCAGGGCTTCCGGAAGATAATCGTCGGCGAGCCGTCCCATCCGTATATGGGTTCATGGTGGCCGTCCGGGCACATCATAGGGTTCGGAGAAACCTTCGTCAACGAGATGTATGATTTCGTTCAGGCGATAGCCAAAGAAAGTAAAGTTCATCCAGATTTCAGGGACGGATTTTTATGCCAAAAGATTCTTGAAACCGCGCAAATATCCGCACGGACAAGACGGTGGCAGAAGGTCGACGAAGTTTAACCAGATCCTGTGGATTTTTCCACTTAATAATCAAAAAAAAAGGGATTAGTATGATTGAAATCGTGATGCCTCGTCTCGGGCTTAATATGGAAAAAGGCACGATTATTAAATGGCATGTAAAAGAAGGGGATTCTTTCAGGAAGGACGACGTTCTTTGTGAAGTGGAGAGCGAGAAGTCGATTGGCGACGTGACTGCGGACTTTGACGGAATTCTCTTACGCATCCTCGTAAAGGAAAACGAAGAGATGGAAGTTATAAAGCCTATAGCTGAAGTTGAAAAACAATAAATTGAAACAGAGCATTAATCAAAGAAATAATGTGAAAGGGGTTTAAACATGAAACGTTCGGAAATCAACAAGACGATCAGGTGGGCAATTGATGTGTTCAGAAAAAACCATTTCGAGCTGCCGTCATTTGCATACTGGACGATGGAGCAATGGAACGACAAAAGCGTCGATACGACCGTTTTGCGCAAGACACTGATGGGATGGGATATTGCAGATTTTGATAGCGGAAATTTCGAAAGGGTAGGTGCCTCAGCCCTGACGATCCGCAATGGGCTTGTCGACAGAAGCGCGGGGACGCCGTATGCGGAGAAGATAATTGTCGTCAAAGAGAAACAAATCATACCCCTGCACTATCACGTGACCAAACAGGAGGATATCATAAACCGCGGCGGTGGGTTGCTATGTATACAGCTTTTTAACTCAAAGCCGGACGGAAGCGTTGATAAGGAAACCGACGTCGAGGTTTACTGCGACGGCGTAAAAAAATATATCAAGGCCGGAGATTCGATCGAAATAACGACAGGAAACAGCATAACGATAAGACCGTATCTTTACCATTTGTTCCATATTAAACCGGGTTCGGGAGATACGGTCATCGGTGAAGTGTCGTCCGTGAATGATGACAAGAAAGACAATTATTTCGCGGAAAAACGGGAACGGTTTTCTTATACGGAAGAGGATGAACCAATCGACATCCCGCAGTGCACGGATGTAGCTTTGAAATAAATCCTATATATTAGCGAGTGATAATCATGGAAACAGAAAATTTACGCACGGTTTTTATTAATGAACTGATGATAATGGCGGAAGATGACAAAAGAATCGCCGTGCTTGACCCAGATGTTGGAAGCGCAACCCATACGTGGGATTTTGGACAGAAATATCCGAAGCAGTTTTATGAACTCGGTATTGCTGAGCAAAACACATATGGCGTAGCTGCGGGGCTTGCCGCTGCAGGATGTAAGGTTGTTGCCGCGACTTTCGCTGTATTCGCATCCATGAGGGCCGCCGAAATGGTCAGGACTTCAATCTGCTATCCGAAACTAAATGTCAAGGTCATAGGAGGCTACGCAGGCTTAAGCAACGGAAAGGATGGCGCCACTCATCAATCTGTCGAAGATGTCGCAATAATGAGAAGCTTCCCGAACATGACGATACTGGTCCCTTCGGATATAGTAACCACCAAGAAAATAGCGCACGTGGCATTGGAATATGAGGGCCCTGTATATATACGGATGGAATATGAGGATCTGCCCGCTGTGTATGACGAAAATATGGATTTTAGAATCGGGAAAGGTTACAGAGTACGCGAAGGAAAGGACTGCACGGTTGTTTCTTATGGCACAGCCTTGCACAGAGCGCTGCAAGCTGTGGAAGTTTTGTCACGCGAAGGTATATCCCTGGAAGTAATCGATATGCCTTCACTCAAGCCGTTTGACGAGGATCTGCTTGTCGAGTCGGTGCGCAAGACAGGGGCGTTGATAACGATAGAGGACCACAACATCATTGGCGGGCTTGCTTCGATCGCCAGCGAATACCTGTTTAAGAACGGCGTTCTGGCAGGTTTTAAGCCTCTCGCAATAAAGGATATCTTTACCGAATCGGGCAAGACCACCGAATTGAGGGATAAATACGGCATAGGCACAAAAGATATTATTGAAGCGGCGAGGGAATTGAAAAGTCGCGGCGAAAAGAGGTGAAGGGATGAATAATTCATCCTCCCTAACATTTTTAAAAAGAAAAGCGAATGAACTGCGGCTAGCCGTAGTGGACATGATTTTCAGGAGTGATATCAGCAGCGGACATTTCGGAGGCTCTATGTCCGCGGCGGAGATAGTGACCGTGCTCTACTGGCACCAGATGAAGGTTGATCCAGCGAAACCTTGTTGGGAGAACCGCGATAGGCTGGTGTTATCCAAAGGGCATAGTGTTCCTGTTGTTTACGCAGCGCTGGCACACAAAGGCTATTTCAGCAAGGATATCCTTAAAACATACCGTGAAAAAGACAGTATCCTACAGGGGCATCCGGATTGCCGGAAGACACCCGGGCTGGATGTATCGAGCGGCTCTCTCGGGCAAGGACTTTCGGTAGCTCTAGGTATGGCGCTCGGAGCAAGGCACTTCGGCAAGGACTACCATGTGTATGCGCTTCTGTCGGACGGGGAGACTGAAGAAGGGATGGTATGGGAAGCGGCGATGGCAGCGGCGCATTATAAAGTCGATAATCTCACCGCCATAATCGATTACAACAACCTTCAGGTCGACGGTTCTCCCAAAGACATAATGAACATCGAACCGCTGGAGGACAAGTTCAGAGCGTTTGGATGGGGGTGCCTAACAACGGACGGTCACGATATCGAGTCGATTATCGCGGCATTCAAGTTAAGGGAAAGCCACAAAGGGCCTTTCGCGATAATATGCAAAACCGTCAAAGGCAAAGGCGTTTCATATATGGAGAACTCGATAGAGTGGCATTGCACGGCTATCGACGACGCCGGATACAAGCAGGCATACGAGGAGCTTAAAGCGAAAATATAGCGCATTTCGGTAATAGAGGAGAAAATGAGTATATTACAAAAGTTCGATATGCACGGTAAGACAGCGGTCGTTACCGGAGGAGCGCAGGGCTTGGGCAAAGCGATGGCATTAGGACTCGCGGAGGCGGGCTGCAATATCGTCATTGCGGATATAAACCCCGAAACCATGGAAATGACCGTTAGCGAAATTAAGAAGCTGGGGGTTAAATCAAGGGGATTAATCTGCGACATTTCCAATCCTGAAGACTGCGCATCCACACTTGCCGAAACCGTCAAGGAATTCGGGAAACTGGACGTAGTAATTAATAATGCTGGCATCGCACAGCATAACGCGGCTCTCGAGATGTCAGTCGAGGAGTGGAAAAAAGTATACGATATAAACGTGAATGGAACATTTTATGTAGCGCAGGCTGCTGGCCGCATAATGGCAAAGAGCGGAGGAGGGTCTATTATTAACATATCCTCCATCTCGGGGATAATCTCCAACATGCCGCAGGGACAAGTCAACTATAATTCATCTAAGGCTGCCGTTATCCATATGACGCGTTCGTTGGCAGGCGAGTGGGCAAAGCTAGGTATACGCGTAAACACTATTGCACCGGGCTACATGAGGACCGAGATGACGCGCGAGATGTTTGAAAAGGGCGGAGAAACGGTCGAGATGTGGATGAAGATGACGCCGATGGGTAGGCCGGGCGAACCGGACGAGCTTGCTGGCATAGCGCTTTATCTTGCTAGTGACGCTTCAACATACACGACAGGGGGCGTGTTCACAATAGACGGCGGTTATACATGCTGGTAAAAAGTGCCTCTATAAAGTAAAAACCCTTCCGCGATTATTCTTATTTGTTGAATTAGCTAATAGTATCGATTTATGTTATTTGAGATACAGTGGAGGAACAAAAAAATTGGATAAGCAGAGCGGCTACAGGGATGAGAAGCTGACAAATATACGCAGATTAATTGCGAATAACGTATATGAATCCATCTCTAAAATGGCTCAGGTTACGAACCACTCGAGTTTTAATGCGACTGCTCTGCTCGAATACAGGAAGAGTTTTAAGGAGCGTGGGCAAGGTATCACCCTAAATGATATTATATTATTTGCCGTTTCTCGCACCCTTAAAAAACATCCTCACTTGAATGCCCATTTTCTTGACGACAAAATCAGATATTTCGAGGACGTCAACTTGGGAATCGCGGTGGACACAGAGAGAGGACTTCTTGTACCGACGCTGTTTGAAGCCGATAAGAAATCCCTAACTGAGATATCAGCTGAATCAAAAAGGCTGGTCGAATCTGCTCGGTCGGGCAGGATCGATCCCGAACTGCTAGCTAACGGCACGTTTACGTTGACCAATCTTGGCAAATACGGAGTCGAGAGTTTTTCCCCAATTATCAACCCACCGCAGACCGCAATACTTGGGGTTTGTTCAGTCCAGGTGCGCTTTAAGGAAGAGGACGGAAAGCTTATCCATTATCCCGCGATGGGACTGTCCTTAACCTATGATCACAGGGCTCTAGATGGAGCAACGGCCGCAATGTTTTCAAAGGATCTAGCTATTATGCTGGAAGTTATTAATTCTTCTAG
>DATMYJ010000097.1:0-2914 GCA_035561015.1 Desulfitobacteriaceae bacterium
ATTGTCAAGACTGCCCCATAACTCCATGGGAATTTGCTGTTTTGCGCCTTACCCCCCTCACCCGGCCTCGCAGTTGCTTACTTTTTCTTGTATTTGCATCTATATCAGAATTGATTATTGAAGATGGGAATGTGCGTTCAGAAAAGAATTTTTCCGGACGTCCCAAGACAGAAACTAATAAGAAAAAAGGAGCTGTGTAAATACTTCATGTTTTCACACAGCCCCGATCACCTGGGAAAGAGAGAACGAAAATAGACAGGAAACATGAGTGAGTAAATAATTCATGTTTCACAGCCAAAAATAACTAAAGACATAGCAACAATGATTCTCGTAAATAGTTATATTTACAGGGAAGCACAATGATAACTACTTTATAACAGCCCTGGCATCCAAGGCGACGACGGCATCGGCCCCCACGGCCAGCGGATTGATATCCAGTTCAGCAATTTCCGGGAAATCGACAACCAACTGGGCCACCCGCCCCAAAGTGTCTGTCAGGGCCTCAATGTTAGCCGCCGGCATGCCCCGCCAGCCGTAAAACATTTTAGAGGATTTTAATTCACCGATCATTTCCCGGGCTTCTTGGCCGGTAAGGGGAGCCAGCCTAAAGGATACATCCTTCAGCACCTCAGCATGGATACCTCCCTGACCGAAGACAATTACCCAGCCGAATTCTTCATCCCGTTTGGCCCCGATAATAACTTCCAAGCTGGCCGGGTAATATTTCTGCAAGAAGACACCATCAATTCGCGCCTCAGGAACATTGGCTTTGATGGCCGCCAACATTTCATCATAGGCCAGAGACAGCTCTGTCTCATTTTTGATGTTTAACCTAACCCCGCCGCTGTCAGTTTTATGGACAACCTGCGGACTGGAAATTTTCATAACTACCGGATAGCCAATTTCGCCGGCCGCGAGAAGGGCTTCTTCTTCATTGCCGGCCAGGCGCGTGCTAACAACGTTAATACCGTAAGCCCGGAGCATATCCAGGACCTCCCCGCCCATAACCTTCACCCCGTTTTTGCGGGCATTTTCGATGATACTAGCTGCTTGACGGCGCTGGACATCCGGGAAAACCAATGGTTCTGTGTCTTTCCGGCTCTTGATTTCATGGTGATACTGGTACAGCCGGGCTAGCACCCGGGCAATCCTTTCCGGACTGGGTAATCCTATAGCAACACCACTTTGCTCAAGTTCTCTGCTGATCCCGTGCTGGTTGATGCCGATCACCCAGGGCAAAATTGGTTTATCAGGCTTTCTCCTGGCTTCGCTTATTACACCTTCCGTGATTACAGCCATCGGGTCAAAACCAGACATCTTATTAGCCCCATAGATAGGAATCACAGCATCCACCTGCGGATCATCCAGCAGGATTTGCATAAGTTGAACATAGATTTCTTTCAGTTCTTTTTTAATGCCTGCAGACCACATATCCACCGGATTGGTAACCTTAAACCAGGGCGGAAAAAGCTCCTGCATTTTATCCAGGGTCTCCTGGCTGAGGCGGGCCATCTCCAGACCATATTGGCTGAGAGCATCGATAGTCGCGATCCCTGCTCCGCCTGAAATGGTGATGATACCGACACGTTTGCCTTTAAGCCCCTTATAAGTCAGGAATGCCTTGTTCAGATCCTGAAACTCCTCCAAATCGGCCATCCGCATAATCCCGGCTTTTCTGAAAGCCGCTTCGAAGACATGGTCTTCACCGGTCAGAGAACCGCTGTGGGAAATTGCCGCCTTGGAACCTGTCTCGCTTTTTCCAGTTTTCAGCACCAAAATAGGTTTTTCCCTGCTCACCTGAGCGGCTATCTCCAGGAAATCCCCAGCGCCCCGGATGCCTTCCATATGGATATCAATAATCTTAATCCGGGGATCCTGGCCGAAACAGGAAAGAACATCGGCAAAGTTTATATCCGAGGCATTTCCGATGTCGATGCCCACTCCCATTCCTGCCGTCAGGTCGGCCGAACCAACCAGAAATACTCCAGACTGGCAGATAACCCCACTGGCTTTGGGGGGTATGTCACAGTCCACAAAAGAAACATGGAAATTATCCAGGGTATTGATAAGTCCCAAAGTATTGGGGCCTAAGAGGCGTGTGCCTGTCCCAGCGATTGCTTGCGATATTTCTCGCTGGAGAGCCTTCCCTTCTTCATCAGCATCGTCAAAACCCTGGCTAAGAACAATTAAGGACTTGATGCCCTTCTGCAGGCATTCCTTAACTGCCCCTAAAACCGCAGTACGGCCTACTGTAATAAAGGCTAAATCAGGCACTTCAGGTAAATCCAGGACGGATTTATAGACTTTTTGACCCAGGATATCCCGTCCCTGGATATTGACCGGGTAAATCCTGGCTTGACAACCATCCTTGAGCATATTTTGCAGCGGATGAAACATACCCGGACCGGTTTTTTCAGAAACGCCTATAATAGTTACCGATTTAGGATTAATAAAGTTGTAATACTGTTCAAGCGTTAATCTGGCCAATTCTTATTACCTCCTCGATATTTGTTCTTCATTAAGATTGTCTTCTTTCTCAATATTCCAAGGCCTTTTCATTCGAACTTTTTCGAAATTTCTGATATTTCACTGGATTGTTACCCCTTCATTTTGAATTAATCCTGGATAAGGTCATATTCCGCTCTTTTCCCTGCACCTGAAATTCGATCTGAATACATCCAAACTCTTGTCAGATCAACATTTTGGGGCTGCTTTAGCAAGCCCAAACTGCTTGGCGAATACTGAACGTATAAACGTTCACTTTTGGGTAGAAATAAAGGCCGTTCTGGAACCTCCCCTATGAAAAAGTCCTCTCAATACGGCCCTGCTTATTTTTCATTAAACCTTTCGCCATCGTTTCACGGAATGATATGGCCATTTCTATCATTTCTTCTTTCGTAATAGACTTAAATAC
>DATMYJ010000098.1:0-2630 GCA_035561015.1 Desulfitobacteriaceae bacterium
AGGTATTTCTCTGTAAATCCTCCAGCACTTTGTTCCAGGTATCTTCCGCTTCTCCGATGACAACCGCATCGGCATAATCCAAGCATTCATCAGGAAGCATAGTGGGATGAAAGCCGCCCATAATTACTTTAAGGCCCTGGCTGCGGTAAGCCGCTGCCAACTGATAGGCTCTTTTGGCGTTAAAGGTGTCTGTGGTCAGGGCCACCACTTCGGCCTCGATCTGCTGCGGAATTTTTTCCACATTTTCGTCATAGAAGCTGATAGTTATATCCTCAGGGGTAAGTGCTTTGATAATGGCAAAGACAAGCGGGGCCATGGCATCTCCGGCTCGTTGGCCGAACATGTTCGTTTTAATGAAGGCTATTTTCACTGTTTCCATATCCTTTACGCTCACTTAATTCTTCCGTTCCCCAAACTTCCTGCCGGCAGACTCTCCGCTGGCAGGTTAGACTGCAGCCTATTTCTGTTTAAAATAGTCTCCCCTGATGCTCATATCGGCTATACCCAGGGCTGCTGCCAAATGCTCAGCATCATCGTTTGCTCCAAGTACTTCACCGGTCGGCAGCAGTGCCGAACCCGGATATTTCCCGAACAGATTTCGTCCCATAACGGTGGCGGAATATTTGTTTGCTTCAATTCCCATAAGAAATGCTATAGTCGGCAGCATATCGATCTGGCCTCCGTTTTTGTCCACAGTGAAACCTTGCATACCCGGTATATGAATAAGAAAGGGAATCTCCGAATTGTTAGCCGGCAAGGGGGTCGGATAGTATTTGTGGACACCCTCATGATCGCCGTAGAGGATCAAAGCAGTATTATCCAGCAGACCCTCTGCCGCCAGCTGCTCGTAAAACTTTCCGAAGGCCTCGTCCGTATAAGCGATGCTCTGAAGATAGGCGCTTGTTTCATCAGTAACCGGCAGATCCAGATATTGTTTGTTTTCGTCAAGTGTGAAGGGCATATGCGAGGTCAGGGTAATAATAAAAATATTGTACGGCTCCCGGAGCTTTTTAATTTCGGCAAGCGCCTGGGAAAACAAGGCCTCATCTGCAATCCCCATGCCCACGGAACTTTTATCCGCAAATTGGTCCTCAGCGATGAATTCGTCAAATCCAAAAGCCCGGAAAACCCGGTCGCGGTTCCAATATTTCCTGTTGTCGCCATGGATGGCAAGAGAAGTATAGCCCTTCTCCCGCAAAAGTTTGGGCAGGGTCAAATAGGTGTTGTCTCCAAAGCGCAGAAAAGTACTGCCGCTGCTTACTGGGTAGAGCGAAGCATTGAAAAGCAGTTCGGCATCAGAGCTGTTCCCGTCTCTGACCTGTTCCACAATATGCTTGAAATAGATACTATTGGCCAGCAGGCTGTTAATATGGGGTGTGATTTCCTGGCCGTAATAGGATTTGCCCACCAGGATATTTTCCAAAGATTCCACCTGTACCACAATGATGTTTTTATTTTTCAACAACCCTGCCAAGCCGGCATAAGCCGCTTCCGGCTCCTGATATTTCTGATTGTCACCCAGCCATTTAGTCACCTGCTCAGCTTCTTCCTGATCCAGCTTATCCCCCTGTTCATAAATAAAGCGGCAGATATCAAACATGTGATTACCGAGCGGCGACATCAGCAGGGGCTGCAGTTTGTAATTTGCGAACATTTTGCTGTCGGCTAATTGCCCGAACTGAAAACCTATTATAACGGCACTGCAGACAACGGTTAAAGAAAAAACCCTAATCCTTTTCCTGACCGGATCCTGATACCTTGCTTTGAGAGCAAGAAAAAAAAGAAAAGGCAGGTCAAGTAGCAATAGAAAATCCGTCCCTCGCAGCAAGGAGAAAACACTGGCGCCCAGATCTTCCATATTATCTTGGGCAAACAGCATATAGATACTCGGCAGATGAGCATAGGCTCGGGCATAAACTACATCCGCTATAAATAGTCCTGATATGATCAGATCCAGGCCCAGCAGATAAACGATTTGTCCTTTGCGCGGAAATAGATAGGAAAAGGAAATCAAAAATATAACAGGGGCGACAGCATAAATACTGTAACTCAGAATCTCCAGCCTGGCTGAGAACAAAGAATATAGAACCATAACAGACTTGATTAAGATGCTGAGCAAGACAAGCAGCAGCATATGTGCTGGTTTTGCACCGCTTTTTGTTTCGAACACCTCAACTGCCTCCTTTGCTGCGGACATCCGCAATCCTGCTCTATCTATTATAAAATAAATCCCTGCGGCTGTGCAAAAGCTTGCAGTAAACTGTTTCTATGATCTTAACATGATAAAAAGCAGGGCAGAAGTCCTGCTCAACCCTGCTTTTCAAGATATTGCCCTGCAGATCGCAATCAATAAGAGCAAGCTACTCGACTGTTATGGCACTTACCGGACATCCCTCCTGTGCTTCCTGGGCACATGACTCATATTGTGAAGGCACCACCTCTACAAGAACAGTTGCTTTTCTTCCCTCATCCAGGGTAAACAGCACAGGGCATAGAGATACACAAAATGCGCATCCGACACAGGTATCCTTATCAATACTTACTATCATTTTTATCAACCCCTTTTTTTAGACTTGACTTCTAAATCTGTTGCCCAAAAATACAAAAACCGACCAAGAATACCTTACGTC
>DATMYJ010000099.1:0-4655 GCA_035561015.1 Desulfitobacteriaceae bacterium
ATTTTATTCTTGATGCAATATCACTGTGCCGCCATCGGGCTCTCAGTAAGCTGGCTGACTTGTAGATGATACTGCCCACAAACACTCCGGCACTATCAATCAGTACATCCAGAACCTGCGCCCCCCTGCCAGGAACAAAAAGCTGATGGATCTCGTCACTAATAGCATAGAGAATGCAGAATCCCAGACCTAAGAGAAACCATCTCAACCCTTTGAGACCACTCCTTCGCCCGGCATTTATCACCAGGATACTGAGCGCCAGAAAAGCAAAGAAATGAGCATTTTTCCTTACCAGAATATTCAATTTTGTTAGATCAAAATGTAAACCAGGAGCAACTTTCTCTACAGCACCAATACCAGCATTGGTAATCCCTTCGCTTAGCATCCTTGACTGGTCAACAACTTGGGATGACAGGTAAAAAATGAATGCCATCCATAGGATGACTGCGACCCAGGAAAGCAGGATAAGCAGTTTTCTGCGCCGCGTTTTATTCATAGCCCTGCGGATGCCCCTTGTGCCATTGCCAGGCTGTGGCGATAATGGTCTCCAGATCACTGTAACGGGCTTGCCAGCCTAGCCTTTTTCTGATTTTCTCCACCCCGGCCACCAGGACATCAGGATCCCCCTCCCGGCGGGCAGCGTCCAGGACCAGAATAGCCCGGCCGGTGACTTTCCTGGCCATCCCTATTACTTCCCGGACCGAACAGCCCTGGCCTGTGCCCACATTATAGGCTCCGCTCTCCTGCCCTTGCGCCAGGGCCTGCAGGGCTGCGATATGGGCTTCGGCCAGATCCAGAACATGGATATAATCCCGGAGGCAGGTTCCGTCAGGGGTGTTGTAATCAGTCCCGAAAACCGAGATATCCTCTCTTTGTCCCAAGGCAGTTTTCAGCACCAAAGGAATCAGATGGGTCTCCGGATCATGATCTTCTCCGTTTGAACCGTCCAGGGAGGCCCCTGCCGCATTAAAATAACGCAGGGCTATCCATTTTAAGCCATAAGCCTGTTCCAGCCAGTAGAATGATTGCTCGATCATCAGTTTGGAGGCCCCATAGGGATTGATCGGCTTCGTTGGCGCTGTTTCTGGGATAGGGACCACTTCCGGCAGGCCGTAGGTTGCCGCTGTAGAGGAAAAGACAATCTTCTTAACCCCCTGCCGCAGCAGGTTGGCCACAAAGATGTTGGTTTTGGCGGTATTTTCGTAGAAGTAGAGATCCGGCTTAAGCATGGACTCCCCTACCAGGCTGCGCGCGGCAAAATGAATCACTGCCTCCACCTGCTGCTCTTGAACTATCCGGCCGATAAGCCCGGCATCACTGATATCGCCCTCGTAAAAAACCGCCTGGCTGGGCACAGCTTTCCGATGGCCCAGAGCCAGACTATCCAAAACGACAACCTTAAAGCCCTGCGCCAGCAGAGCCTGAACAGTATGGCTGCCAATATACCCTGCCCCGCCGGAAACTAGAATGGTTTGCAATTCATTCACCTCTTCCAAATGCCTATCTATCGAAAATTAAAATTGCCAAAAATCACTACTCCGGCAAAATCCTGTGCTCGATGGTTTTCTAGGCCTTACCCCATACCACTTTATCTACAATTTTTGTATAACTCTGAATAATCTTAACCACCTTCAGCGATACATTCCAATCTACATAGTCTGGCGCTAAGACAGTCTTTTCCTCACTCTCCCTGACAGCTATGGCCAGTTCGATAGCCTGCTCGATATCTTTGCCGTTAATTCCGCCAATAACTACCGTACCTTTGTCCAAGACCTCAGGACGTTCAGTTGATGTTCTCAACAATATCCCCGCGAACCCCAAAATTGCACTTTCTTCTGACAGTGTTCCACTATCAGAAAGAACGCAAAACGAATTCTTCTGCAGTTTATTATAATCCAGAAATCCAAAGGGGTGCAGACTTTGTACCAAGGGATGAAAGATAAAGTTGCGTTGTTCAATAAACTTTTTACTCCTGGGATGAGTTGAATAGATCACCGCCATTTGGTAACGCTCAGCAATATTATTGATAGCAGTCATCAATGATATAAAGTTAGCTTCATTATCAATATTTTCTTCCCGGTGAGCAGAAACCAGGATATATTTCCCGCTAACCAGACCCAGGCTTTCCAGGACTCCACTGGCATCTATAGCTTCCCTATGCTTCAGCAATACTTCCCGCATAGGCGAACCCGTAACAAATATATGCTCTTTCCTGAAGCCTTCCGATAACAAATACCGCCTCGAATGTTCGGTATAAGGCAGGTTTATATCTGAAATATGATCAACAATCTTCCGGTTTATCTCCTCCGGCACATTCTGGTCAAAACAGCGATTGCCGGCTTCCATATGAAAAATAGGTATTTTCAGTCTCTTGGCAGAAATAGCTGACAGTGCCGAATTGGTATCTCCCAAAATCAATAAGGCCTCCGGCCTTTCCTTTTGCAGCACATCATAGGACTTGGCTATGATGTTGCCCATTGTTACACCAAGGTCTTTGCCTACGCTGTCCAGGTAATAGTCCGGGGCACGCAAATCCAACTCCACAAAAAATACCTGATTAAGCGTATAATCCCAATTCTGTCCGGTATGAACCAGTATATGTTCAAAATAACAGTCACAGGCTTTGATTACTTCCGACAGGCGGATAATTTCCGGGCGTGTGCCAATGATGGTCATCAGTTTCAGCTTATTCATGTCAGACCTCCAGAAATATCGTATCCGGCTTATCCGGATTAAATGGCTCATTGGCCCACATAATGGTTACCATATCTGTATCTCCGAGATTTTCAATATTGTGAGTATAGCCGGGAGGAATGTCCACAACTTCCAGTTTGGCGCCGCTGACGAAGTATTCTAGGATATTTTCAGTGTCATTTTTACGGAAACGGATAATACCTTTGCCGGCTACTACCAGAAATTTTTCGCACTTGCTATGGTGCCAGTGATTACCCTTGATGATTCCTGGCTTAGAGATGTTGACCGAAACCTGTCCTCTATCCAGCGTCTTAATAAACTCAGTAAAGGAACCACGATTGTCCATATTCATTTTCAATGGATAACTGAATTGATCTGTCGGTAGATAACTGAGATAGGTGCTATAGAGTTTCTTCTCAAATGGGTTGGACATATCTGGCAAACTCAAAGTGGTTCTGCCCTCTTTGAATGATTTGATCATTTCCGCAATCTCACCCAATTTTTTCGTATAAACTACTGGAGCAACACAAAAAGCTCCATCCTTGTGCTCTTTGCCGTGCAAAGCATAGATGAGTTCATTAACTACATCATCAATATAGACTAGGTTCATCACCACATTTGAATTATTAATTATAATGGGTATATTGTGTGCTATGTTGTAACAAAAGGTAGCCACAGCACTATTATAATTTGGCCTGCACCACTTACCAAACACGTTGGGAAAGCGATAAACTAATACCTTTGCGTTCGTCTCGCAACTGTAATTAAATAATAAATCCTCACCGGCTTTTTTACTTAGGCCATAAGGATTATTAAGTTCTGCCTGTATAGAGGATGAAATCATCAGAGTTGCGTGATTGTTATGCCGCTTTAAACTTTCAAGCAACGTGGAAGTAAAACCAAAATTGCCCTGCATGAACTCATCCTGGTTATCCGGGCGGTTTACACCGGCAAGATGAAACACGAAATCACATTCTTTTGTATAGGTATCAAGCAACCCAAGTTCCGCATCTAGATCATACTCGAATATGTCTGTATACTGTTGATTTTTCAATTCGGTAATTAGGTTCTTCCCGATAAAACCTTTGGCACCAGTTACAAGTATTTTCATTAAATTTTCCTCCAAGTTTCCAACTCCTTGCGGATATAAGGAAGTGCCAACAACTTGTCCTTGAGCCCTTCCACATTCAGCAATTTAGTATTATTGGAATCAAATTCTATTAATTTGTCGCGTCCTTGATTGCCTTCAGTAAAATACTTTTCATAGTTCAAATCCCTCTTATCCGCGGGTACACGATAATAGTCTCCAAGATCAAGCGCATGCATACATTCTTCATTCGTCAAAAGCGTTTCATTCATTTTTTCCCCATGACGGATCCCAATTATCCTGTCTTCAATATCTACTTTAAACAACTCTTTTACTGCCTGTGCCAGCACTTCAATAGTGCACGAAGGTGCTTTCTGAACCAAAATATCGCCACTTTCGGCATTGTTAAAAGCAAAGATAACCAGCTCAACCGCTTCTTCAAGGCTCATGATGAATCGCGTCATTTTAGGGTCTGTTATTGTTAGAGGTTGTCCTGTTTTTATTTGTTCAATAAACAAAGGTACAATAGACCCTCTAGAACACAAAACATTTCCATAACGCGTTCCACATATTAAAGTTTTATCTGGGGAAACTGTTCTGGACTTCGCAATAAATACCTTTTCCATCATCGCTTTAGATGTTCCCATTGCATTGACTGGATAGGCTGCCTTATCTGTCGAGAGACAGATGACCTTTTTAACGCCTTCTTCAATGCACGCTGTCAACACGTTGTCAGTCCCAATAACATTAGTTTTAACCGCTTCAAGGGGAAAAAATTCACATGACGGAACTTGTTTAAGCGCAGCCGCATGAAAAACGTAGTCAACACCTTTTATAGCATCTTTCAAACTCCCAATATCCCTAACATTTCCAA
>DATMYJ010000100.1:0-2299 GCA_035561015.1 Desulfitobacteriaceae bacterium
ATACTGATGACAGATTTCTGCTTATCATAGGTCCTTGTTCTGCTGATCATGAAGATTCTGTCTGTGAATATCTAGGAAAACTGGCGGCTATTCAGGAAGAGGTAAAAGATAAAATTATCATCATTCCCAGAATCTATACGAATAAACCGCGCACTACAGGTGCGGGCTATAAAGGGATGATGCACCAGCCAGATCCAGAACAAAAACCGAATTTATATGAGGGCATAATAGCTATTAGGAAATTGCACATCAGGGCCTTATGCGAATTTCATATGCCTGCCGCTGACGAAATGTTATACCCGGATAACTATACTTATCTGGCTGATGTTTTGGGATATAATGCCATTGGAGCTCGTTCGGTTGAAAACCAATATCATAGACTAACAGTGAGCGGGGTTGATACACCTGTTGGCATGAAAAATCCTACCAGCGGTGACTTGTCGGTCATGATAAATTCTATTATAGCTGCCCAAAGCAGTCATACCTATATCTACAATGGCTGGGAAGTTAAAACCACAGGTAATCCGTATACTCACGCTGTTTTAAGAGGTGCAGTTGATGCTAATGGCAGAAATATTCCTAATTATCATTATGAAGATTTGATTGATATTGCTAAAGAATATGAGGCCCAAGAGTTGAAAAATGCTGCTATTGTTATAGATACAAGCCATGCCAATTCAATGAAACGCTTTTATGAACAGCCCAGAATAGCAAGAGAAGTTCTGATGAGCAGAAAACATGATACTCTTCTTGCTAAAATGGTAAAAGGTTTAATGATAGAAAGCTATCTCTTGGAAGGCAAACAAGAAATAGGTGAAAATATTTATGGGAAATCAATAACAGATGCTTGTCTTGGTTGGGAGGACACTGAAAAATTAATTTACTATATTGCTGAAAATATTTAAGCAGGGGGAAAATAGAGTTTTTCGTGCCATTGATGTTAAGAGGATGACACTATGGACTACCTGATCACATTTCTCGAAGGGATCATTACTTTTATCTCACCTTGCCTGCTGCCGATGCTGCCGATATACATTTCTTATTTTGTGGGGCAAAATAGTACGAGCACTAAGAAAGAGTCTTTGACGAATGCTTTGGGATTTGTGCTGGGGTATACTCTGGTCTTTGTTTTGCTTGGGGCTTTTGCGGGGACCCTTGGCGGATTTTTAAAGGAATATAGCATAGTAGTGAATATTATCTCGGGTTTGATTGTAATCCTTTTTGGTCTTAATTTTATAGGTCTCCTGAGAGTACCCTTCATTAACGACACCAGGCAGCTAAGCCTGAAAACAAGTAATGCCGGCTTTCTATCATCGCTGCTGTTTGGTGTTGTTTTTTCTGTGAGCTGGACTCCCTGTGTGGGGGCGTTTTTAGGATCAGCTTTGATGCTTGCAGCTTCCCGCGCTGAAAGGATGCAAGGGATTTTGATGCTTTTAAGTTTTTCACTCGGTCTGGGGATTCCCTTTGTGGCGAGTGCTGTTCTGCTTGAACGTCTGCAAAGCGTTTTTGGTTTTATTAAGAAAAATTACAGGGTTATCAATTTAGTTTCAGGTTTACTGCTGGTTCTGGTTGGTATTATGCTCGCAACGGGACTTATGGGCTATTTCCTGGCCCTGCTCCCGTTTTGACTTTTATCTCCTGAAAACACAAAGGAGGAAAATCTTTGGACAATAAAGGAAAAGCCCTGACCAGTATTGTGATATTTATAATAGTTCTTCTGGTTGCCGGCTATGCCTACACAGTCTTAGCGGAAAAATACAAACCGGAGGATAAGATTCAGCAGGCAGGAAAAAATCCGGCGCCGGATTTTAGCGTTTTTGATTCGCAGGGGAATGCGGTAAAGTTGTCCGATTTTACCGGAAAGCTTATCATACTTAATTTCTGGGCATCCTGGTGCCCTCCGTGTCGGAATGAGATGCCCCATTTCAATGAGGTCTACTCCGAAGTAAAGAACGAAGTCGTGTTTTTGATGGTGGATCTGACTGACGGACAGAGAGAGACCCAAGCTAAAGGCCAGGAATATGCGGAAAAGCAAGGATATGATTTCCCTGTCTATTTTGATAAAAAGCGGCAGGCTGCTGCGGCTTATGATATTTCATCCATACCAACAACTTTTTTAATTGCTCGTGACGGGAATATTATTAAAGTCTATCGGGGTTCGATTGATAAAGTAACATTGCAGGAGGCAGTTAATAGGCTTATCAGAGGGTAGATAAAAAGGGAAAATCTCCTTCAACTTGGTAATAGAACAAAAAAACCGCCCTTTCAGGGCGGCTGAGTTAAGGGAATTGTGAAGAAG
>DATMYJ010000101.1:0-2519 GCA_035561015.1 Desulfitobacteriaceae bacterium
ATCTGTTCCTTGTCTTCATGACCGCAAACTGTTATCACCCAAATCTATTTGTTCTATCTCAAGATATTCTTCAGTATAGTATACCACAGGTAGAATCAAAGCCTGAAGATCAATAAACTTCAGATGCTCTGTTTACGCATCTGAAGTTTATTGATCTTCATCCTTCTCTGTTATTAAAGGCGGTAAATCCTTGAGGGAAGCCAGCCCAAAATGGCTTAAAAATTGTTCTGTAGTCATATAAAGAATGGGACGCCCCGGACTGTCTTTGCGACCTGCCTCTTTAACCAGTTTCTTGTCCATCAAGGTCGCCAGAGCCCGGTCAGATTGAACACCCCGCAGAAAATCTACCTCTCCGCGGGTGACAGGCTGCTTATAAGCTATGATTGATAAAACTTCCAAGGCTGCTCCGGAAAGTGTTTGCACAGGCTGTTTGTAGAGTACCTCGATATAACGCGCTAAGGCTGATTTTGTTCCCAGTTTGAACCCCTCATCAGATTCGATCAGCATTAAACCGGAGGAAGATGAGGCATAACGTTTCCTCAAATCATCCAGGATTTCCTGAACATCCTCTGCCGCTAACTCCATAATCCCGGCCAGGCGTTCTGCTGTCAGAGGGTCTTTGGCTACAAACAGCAAAGCTTCCAGGGCAGCAGTTTCTGTTTCCCGAAACAGCATTCGATCTACTCCTCTAACTTTCGTTAAATTCCCAAGCTTTTACGGTAGGAAAGATAAAGATATCCGCTTGAGCGGAAGCTTGCTCAGCCTTCACTTTACCTACTTTGAGCAGCTCCAGTAAAGCCAGGAAAACCATTATAACCTCCCGGCGGGAATTAAGGCGTATCAGCTGCTGAAAACGCAGCCCCTGAGGCTGCAGGATCACCCTGCGCCACACATCGTTGATCATAACCTCCAGAGAAAAGTCTTCCGGCTGAATATATCTGATCTCTTCGCCTTCTTCAGCCCTCTGGATTACCTTGGCAAAGGCTTGCCATAAATTTTCAAAAGAAACCCCCTGTAAGGGATCAGGCAATGGTATGTGTGCAAGCAGAGTTTCCAAATCTATCTCGCGCCCATAAGACCGACCACAGGAACTATCGATAGTCTGGAGGAAACGGGCAGCCTGTTTAAACGTCTTATAGGCCAGAAGCCGTTCAACAAGTTCCTGCCTGGAATCTACATCTTTTTGTTCAGAATCTTGCTCGGCACCAGTCTGGGGCAAAAGTAAACGTGATTTGAGATAAAGCAACTGAGCAGCCATAACTAAAAATTCCGTGGTCACTTCCAGATCCAGAGATTCCATCTGCCGGACTGCCTCAATAAACTGATCAGCAATCCGGGCAACCGGTATATCATAAATATCAATTTTTTCCTGCTGAATCAGCTGCAAAAGAAGATCCAGCGGACCCTGATAAGCCGGGACATTAAAGTGGAGAATATTTTTCTCTTTGTCCCTCTCCATTTATAAACCCATTAGAGAACGCACTTCTTTCATGGTTACAGTAACAACTTCCCGGGCTCGTTCCACACCATCCTGCAAGACCTTTTCCACCTTACCTGGTTCCTCCCACTGGGCCCGGCGCTCCCGGAACGGAGCAAGCAGCTTATCCAGATTGGCGGCCAGATGTCTCTTGCAGGCCACACAGCCAATTTTACCGCCGCGGCAGTTATTTTCCACTTCGGCGACCTCGGGAGTATACATTTCATGGAATTTGTAAACAATGCAAACCTCGGGATGACCCGGATCATCCTTGCGTAAACGGGCCGGGTCAGTGATCATTTGTTGCACTTGTTTGGCAATTTCTTCTGTCGAGGCAGTCAGGGAGATAGCATTATTATAGCTTTTGCTCATTTTTCGTCCGTCAATTCCAGGCAAAAGAGGCACTTTGCCAACAAGTGACCTCGGTTCCGGGAAGACCGTTCCGTACATATGATTAAAGCGTCGGGCAACTTCCCGGCAAAGTTCGATATGGGGCAGCTGGTCTTCGCCGACCGGCACAGCATTGGCCTTGTAGATCAGGATATCAGCTGCCTGTAAAAGCGGATAACCCAGGAAACCGTATGTTGACAGATCCTTGCCGCCGGCTTTGCCCAATTGCTGCAGCTGGTCTTTATATGTAGGAACCCTCTCCAGCCAGGAAAGGGGAGTAATCATAGAAAAAAGCAAATGCAGTTCGGCATGTTCCTTGACCTGGGATTGCACCAAAATCGAACATTTAGCCGGATCCAGGCCCACACTTAACCAATCCAGGGCTATATCTTTGATCAGAGCCGGCAGATTCAAGCGATCCTCATAACCGGTGGTTAAGGCATGCCAGTCAACTATCCCGTAAAAACATTCATATTCATCCTGTAAGGCAATCCAGTTCAGTAAAACACTCAAATGCCCAATATGCAAAGATCCTGTTGGGCGCATACCACTAAAAATTCTTTCCATGCGATCAGCCCTTTCAAAATAAATTTCTGCAATTATACTTTTAATCTAACTATGCCTGCATCCCATAATCAATTAATTAATAAAG
>DATMYJ010000102.1:0-3146 GCA_035561015.1 Desulfitobacteriaceae bacterium
GATGAAGAAAGCCCGTAAAAAAGCTGCTAAAAACGTTGCCCTCGGGGCTGCAGCAGGCACCATGGCAGGTGTTGCCTTGGGAATTTTACTGGCACCCAAGGCAGGTATAGAGACAAGGGAAGAAATTGCCGTTAGCGCCAAAGATCTTGCCGGGATAGCTAAAAATAAGTTAGAAGATGTCAAAGAGAAATTAAATGAGGCTTCAGTCATGGTAAAGGAAAAGATCAAAAAAAAAGAAGCAAAATTCGAAGACAAGTTAGAAGAAATCCTGGATAAGGATGAAGCAGAGGTTGAAGAGGAAAATAAAACTGATTTTGAACTGAAGGTGTAAGACATGTATATTTCCTTTGCGGATTTTTGCCTGTCAATAATAGTTGTCGTGGCAGTAGTGGCAGGGATATATGTCGTCATCACTCTAAGAAACGTCAATACATTGGTCAAAGGATTGGGAAAGCTCTTAGAGCGTAATGCTGATAATCTGACCAAGTCTTTGGCTCTCCTCCCAGAAACAATAAAGAGCACTGGTACTCTAGCTGAATCGGCCAGGGAACAGATCGACGATATCGGGCCGTCGGTCAGCTCCATAGGCAGCAGCATAGCGCAGACAGCCGCCTCTCTGAATGAAAAAACCTTGGGCGGGATGTCCTTTGTCAAGACAGCGATGGATGTGGCCATTATCGTTAAAGATTACTTGGAATCCCGATGGGGCAAATGAACAATGACCGACTTAATTAATAGCCTAAAAAGAGCAGATTTCCTGCTCTTTTTTTGATTCACTATTCAGCTCATTCCCAGATTCTATGCCCACTTGCCATCTGCAATAAAGATTCCCATTAGGCCTCTTATTGTAAGGAATCAATTTGGCAAACGGTTTGGCCAGCATCTCCTGGACACATAAAGCAAGCAGTAACTGATCTCAAATATTTTTGCTTTTTTATTCCTTTATGGCAAACCTGATTTTTCTAATAAAGACAGTATTAGAGCTTCGGAACTTGATTCAAATTTGCGCTTATCAGTCAAATTGCTCATTTTGATTAAATTCTCCAGAGAACGAGCACCATGAGTATATTTGGTCACTCTTAGAAATGCGTCCAGAACACTAGCCTCCATCCAACTGGGCCCAATTGGTTTTGGGTGTAAGTCTGGCTTACAAATAATTTTTCATCAATAATATTGTTAATCAGCCCCTCTCTGATCCACTTCTCCTTGAGTTATTGCAAGCTATCCAAGAAAGTCCTTCTTCGTGTTTGCTTCAATGGGAATGCTCCTTGGCCGCCGATTCTTCGATCCAGTATCCCTGGCGATTGTAATGTTGATGCAGTTCGGTCTCATAATCCCGGGTTAGCAGAGACTCCTCCGTATATTCCGGTGACAGCTTGACGGTCTCGCGCAGAAGATTGACGAATACTTTCGACTCGTTCCAACTAACGCGCTCGATCCATTGCGGTGAAACCAGGACCTTTTTCCCCGGCCACCAGTTTCGAGTATCGATGATCAGATAACGGATTGCCCACGTTTCGTCATCGATGATAAAATCATCGACGTGGCCAATTTCGCCGTCTAAGGCTTGGATGTTGTAGCCACTCACTTCGTGAGTGCTGCGCAAATTGTGATCCCACTCTTTCTTACCTGGTGTAGTTTCTCTCCACATTTGGGGGTTACGCACAATGTAGGTATAAGGTCCCCACAAGTATGGGCTGGGGCTGCCCCAATACATCGGCCATCCATAATGCCCGTAGTATTCCTCCTCGAATTGCTGTGATACGGGCTTGTCACTGTCCAAGGGCGGACTGTCTTCAATTTGTTTTTTGGTCAAATTGATGGCGATATTTTGCTCTTCTTTATTCACGGCGACCAGCGCATACGGAGAGATCAAAACCTGCCTGTCTGTAAGCCAGTTTCCTGTGTCGGCGACCAGATAACGAATCGTCCAGTGGTGGTCATCGAAATAGAATTCTTTGACTTTCCCTATTTCCCCGTCGATGCTGTGCAATTTGTAACCCTTTAGTGTTTTGGCTTTGATTAGCATAATAATCATCCTTTCTTTGAGTTTCGTTTTTGTTGGTACCAACACTCACATTGGACAAACTGAGGCGACTTTGACTGTTTGAACATGAATTTTCGGAACTCTATCCGTTAGAATATCTGTTTCAAGTAAAACACCACCAGACTCAGATACTCTTCCAGGGCAAGTTTGCCCAGCTCATGATTGCCACAAAATCTGTGCTGGTTCCAGAGGACTTTCTCTCAAGGGGAATCGCCTTCAGGGCTTTCTGCTTGGATTCTGTGAACACGTCTTAGCCAAGGTCTTCATCAGCTCGTCATACAGACGGTTTAATTTCTGGACGCCTTGTTCGTCTAGTTGTTGGGTCACCTTGTCATTGATATATTTATATTTGATGGAATATTCCAACCATTTTTTAGAGATGCATGGATTCATGATCATAGTATTGCCGTTCTTCTGAAAGCTGAGTATATACTCCAGCCGGAATCCAGAAGCTGCTCAATCATTCCTCCCAAGTGATTTACGGACTGTATCACCCCCAGTCAAGGCACAAAAACCGACCTTGTTTGGTCGGTTACGCTATTAACTCTCTGCGAGGGCCAAGCGTCCAAATGCACCCCCGTATTCATCGCTTCCTGTCGGAGCTACCTGATGATGCGCAAAATGTACCATGATTTTTGACCAAATACGTTGTGTTTCAAGGAATTCGCGATAATGCTTTTCCACATTTTTATGGTATTTCTCCAATTCAGCAAGAATATTCATAAAATCCGGCTGCTCAAAATAAGCACAGATTTTAGGCAATGTCTCGTCAAGCTGTTTCTTCATCTCTTTAATCTTTTCCTCGTAACAATCCGGCTGTGTGATATAAAGCAGCAATGGCTTATAACGTATCCAACCTATACAGGCCTTGTAAAAGCGAGTGGTAATTTGTTCGTTATCAGCTTTGATAAACTTCAAACGGATTGGAAGAATACCTTCTAAAAGTTGATTATAGGTGGAAAACCCATCATGGAAGGTGTAGCAGGGCACGCGTAAAACTTTTCGCTCGCTTAAGCAGGTACTTAAAAAAGTATCCTCTCCTCTAGCTCCTGGTGGATTATAAAATGGAAAAATACGACGAGGATTGGTAAGATTAATA
>DATMYJ010000103.1:0-2308 GCA_035561015.1 Desulfitobacteriaceae bacterium
GACGGGTACTGACGCTTTTTCCATTATCGACTAACTATTTTTGGGAAAGTAAACTTATATTGAAATATCCGTCAGAAGCGTCAGAAGCGTCAGTAACAGCTTAAAAATTAACAATACCCAATAAATCCAATAAACATCCAGGGAAGGAGGTTGCCAATTGGATAATCTCAGAGTTGTCGCTTATGCCCGGGTTTCTTCCAAGGAACAGGCTGAAAAAGAGCTGTCCATACCTGCCCAGCTGGCTGCCATCCGAAAATACAGCCAGGACAAAGGCTGGAAGCTTATCGCTGAGTATCTTGATGAAGGCAAATCTGCTAAAACTGCCGACCGACCGGCTTTCCAGAGGATGATCTCTCTAGCGAAAAAACAGAACCGGAACTTTGATGCCATCGTAGTTCACAAGTTTGACCGTTTCAGCCGCAGTCGTGAAGATCACGTAATCTACAAAGCCTTACTGAGAAAGCAAGGAGTCATCGTTTACTCTGCCACCGAGCAGACGGATCCAGATACACCCCATGGCTTTCTATTGGAAGGTATGCTCGAAGTTATCTCGGAATTTTACAATATGAACTTGGCTAATGAGACCCGTAAAGGCATGGTCCAAAATGCCAAACAGGGCTACCATAATGGGGGCAGCCCACCCTATGGCTACCGAGTTGGTAAAATTAAAGATAGCAAAGGCAAAGAAAAGTCCGTCTGGGTATTGGGGCCTCCCGAAGAGGTCGATAACATCAGGCGGATTTTTGATTTGTATGTAAACCAGGGTAAAGGCTACAAGGTTATCGTCAACATTCTAAATACAGAAGGTACTCCCTCCCCCGGAGGTAAAAAGTGGGGCTACTCAACGGTTAGTTCCATCATTCATAATGATGCTTACATTGGCCGTAAAGTCTGGAACAGGTATGACTATGTTAACTTTGGCAAGAAAAAGAAACCTCGTGAAGAATGGATTGTCGTTGAAAATGCACAACCAGCTATTGTTGATATCGATACCTTTAACACTGTTATTAAAAAGGCCAAAGAACGAAATTCCAATGCTGAACCTTATAGAATTAATGGACCTTCTCCTTATCTTCTGCGTGGCCTGTTAAAATGCCCTTCCTGTGGATCCAGGATGGTCACTGGGAGAAATGGCAAGAGTTCCCGAAACTACTCCCGCTATTATCAATGTGGCACTTACCATCGGAATGGCCCCACACTTTGCAAACGTAATAGCGTTCCAAAAGATAAGCTGGAATCAGCCGTTATAGATTGTCTGATTAGAGAGTTCTCACTACTGTCTTTTCCAGGAAGTTTAGAAGATGAGATCAGACGCTATAGTGGTGATCAAAACCGAGAGGCCACGTTTCAACTATCCCGCATTGACGACGATATCAAGCATACAACAAAGCGGATCGACATGGCTAAAAATGAAAAGATACTTCCCGACGCTAACCCATATATCGCTCAATACATTAGCGAACTTGAATTAGAACTGGAGAAGCTTAAATCCGAGCGGGATTTATTAGCAAAATCCACAGCCACCCTTGAGATAAAAGAACTCCAGTTTCAACTGATCAGAGATCAACTCAAAGATTTTGCCAATCGCATACGCATCGAACCGCCTGATGTGCAGCATCTGCTTTTAAAGCAGTATGTCGACTTTATTGTTCGCGACCATCCGGAAAGCCAATATATGCTGCAGTACAACGTTGGCTATCCAAATGATCATGATGAATCAAGGATAAAACTGCTGCAGCAAACTGCGTTTTTTAAACTGCACTAAGAAAGCGATTTGGCCCAAACTCACCCTGGTTGTCCAATAGACGCTGCTACTCTACAACAAATCAAGGGGTTCAAGCGGGCAAATAAAAAAAGCCTTCTCTGAAAAGACTTTTATTACCGTATTGAACCCCACCTATTTATAAACGAGCTAAATACTAACTGTATTTACTAAACTCGCAAATTTTGGTGGAGGCGAGGGGAATTGCACCCCTGTATCGAAGAACTGCCCCAACAGCATCTACGCGTGTATCCTTTACTTTAAATCTCGCCTGGCTTGACTCCTAAAGGCCGGATTCAAGTCAGGCCAGCTCGATAAAATTCCTCTGGCAACTCCGAGCATTGTTGTTAGAGTATCCTGCTGTTTTGACACCCTGGACCCTTCACCGCAGGCACAGAAGGCAGGATGTTAGCGGCAATTAAGCTGCTAAAGCGTAATTTTCGTTTGCAATTATAAAGGTCCACCGTTTAACGAGACCAGGTGGAATCTCGACGCGCAACCCTTGTTACAGTTTCCTCGAGCGAGTCTAAAACGCCCCCATAACTA
>DATMYJ010000104.1:0-5888 GCA_035561015.1 Desulfitobacteriaceae bacterium
TCGCCATTCATTGATATGCTTATAATAAGTTTGAAATAATGCTGAAAATGACAGGGCATAATTGCCAGGTAAATTCAGAAACCATACTAAGAAACAGGAGGACCATAGTTTGATAATGACTGGAGCAGAGGCAATCATTGAATCTCTGAAAGAGGAAAAAGTGGAGGTAGTATTCGGCTATCCCGGGGGGGCAGTTTTAACACTATATGATGCTCTTTATAAGGCCAATACCAACCATGTTTTAACAAAACACGAACAAGGAGCAGTACATGCTGCCGATGGTTATGCCAGGGCAACAGGCAAGGTGGGGGTGTGTATTGTAACTTCCGGCCCTGGAGCGACCAACCTTGTCACAGGTATTGCTACCGCTTATATGGATTCGATTCCTTTGGTGGCAATAACAGGGCAGGTCGCTGTTTCCCTGATAGGCCGGGATTCATTTCAGGAAGCGGATATCTGCGGTATTACAACCCCTGTCACCAAACATAATTATCTGGTGAAAAAAGTTGAGGAATTACCCAGGGTAATTAAGGAGGCCTTCTATATTGCCCGGACTGGCCGGCCTGGTCCTGTGGTCATAGATATAGCCAAAGATGTATTTGCAGCAACCCTGGATTATCACTATCCGGAAGAAGTTAAGCTGCGTGGTTACCACCCCTTGTTCGAGGGAGAAACAGAAATAATTGACAGTGTTCTGGAGGAGATGAAAGCAGCCAGAAAACCCTTAATCTTTGTAGGAGGCGGAGTAAATCTGGCTGATTGTGCCCAGATTTTAAGAGATTTGGTTGATCTGACCGGTTTCCCGGTAATATCGACCCTTATGGGTTTGGGCTGTATTCCCTCAGATCATCCTCTGAACTTGGGTATGGTCGGTATGCATGGGACATATGCGGCCAATATGGCTACTACGGAATCTGATCTGTTATTAGGTATTGGGGTACGCTTTGATGATCGGGTAACCGGACTTGTGGCTGAGTTTCTTCCTAAAGCCAAGGTTGTGCACTTTGATATTGATCCGGCTGAAATAAATAAGAATGTCCTGGCCTTTATTCGGGTGGTAGGGGATTTGAAATGGTCTTTACCGGCCCTGTATCAAAAAACAGTGGCTGCAACTCCAAGCTGGAAAAAACAGATTCAACCATGGCTTAAGCAAGTTGCTGATTGGCAAAAGGAAAATCCTTTGACTTATAAACCAAATGAAGAGGTAATCATGCCTCAGGCCGTTATTGAAAAAGTCAATGAATTATCCAAGGGGGAAGCTATAATAGTTACTGATGTCGGTCAGCATCAGATGTGGATAGCTCAGTATTATAATTTTAAAGAACCCCGATCTTTGCTGACCTCCGGCGGTCTGGGGACAATGGGTTATGGCTTGCCGGCTGCCATAGGAGCCCAGACCGGGTGTCCGAAAAAAACTGTCTTCCTGTTTGTCGGGGATGGCGGCATCATGATGAATTGTCAGGAACTGGCTACACTGGCTAATTACGCCCTGCCAGTCAAGGTACTCATTTTTAACAATGAAGTTTTGGGAATGGTTGCCCAGTGGCAGAGGATGTTCTATGGCGGCCGTTATTCTCATAGTCGTCTCAAGGGACATACGGATTTTGTCAAATTGGCAGAGGCTATGGGTGTAACCGGCCTCAGGATCACTAAACCGGCAGAGCTTGACGAGATCCTGACAGCTGCTGTAGCTATTCCCGGACCCGTTGTGGTAGATATCCAGATACCTGAAACAGAGGATGTCCTGCCAATGGTTCCGCCAGGTGCTCGTTTGGATCAGATGATCATGGGGGGGTAGTTAAAATGAAGCATACACTTGCAGTTTTAGTGGAAAACAGACCAGGTGTCTTAACTCATATTTCGGGACTGATCAGCCGCCGGGCCTTCAATATAGAAAGTATTACTGCCGGCTATACGGAAGAAAAGGAAACAACCAGGATTACGATTGTGGTCGAAGGTGATGAGATCGAACTGGAACAGGTTGTCAACCAATTATCCAAACTGATTGATGTTATCAAAATTATTGATTTAACCACTACTGATTCGATTCACCGCGAGTTAGCGCTGATAAAGGTTAAAGCCAGTTCAGAGAACCGCTCAGACGTAGTAAATATTGTCCAGATATTCAGGGCCAGGATAGTGGATGTCAATCCTGAAACCATGGTTATAGAACTTTCCGGCGAGGAAAGCAAGATCGATGCTTTATGCCAGGTACTTGATGGTCATGGCATTATTGAAATTGTTCGCACCGGCAAAGTTGCCCTTTCCAGAGGACCGATACCTGCGAAGGAATGTTAAGTGAAGTATTATTAGGGAGTGGCAGAGGTGAGAGGAAAAATAATCAGAATAATAAGCCTTATGTTTGTGGGAATTATTCTTGGGTTGGTAACAAACGGCTGTTTTCCAGCTGCCGATAATCTTTCCTGGAATTCGGATTTGCCAGAGGCTCAAGATAAACCGGTCATAGCTTCTCCGCCTACCGCAGATATGTCTGTACCTCAGGAAATCACGAATAAACGCTCTCAGGCTATCCCTATACTCTATTATCATTCTATTCTGAGGGAGTCAGGAAATGAGTTGCGTATTCCTCCGGAACAGTTTGAGGCTCAGATGAGCTATTTATCACGAAATGGTTATCAGGTGGTAAGCCTCGCACAGCTCTTTCAGTTTTATTTTGCTCAGGGAACACTTCCTGAAAAGCCGGTAGCTATCACTTTTGATGATGGTTATGAGGATAATTATACTAATGCTTATCCTATTCTGAAAAAATTCGGTTATACGGCGACAGTATTTGCTGTCACGAGCTACATTGACAGTGAAGGCTATATGTCCTGGGGTCAACTGCAGGAGTTGACTGAAAACGGCTGGCAAATTGAGGGTCATACCATCAACCATCCGCATCTTCTTAAAGACAAGCTGTCTGCCGCTCAACTTGATCTCGAGCTCAAGGGAGCCAGGGATATCTTGGAAAAGCGTTTAGGCCGACCAGTCAGGTTTTTTGCTTATCCCTTTGGTGACTATAACGCTGATATTATACAGAAGGTGGAAAAAGCAGGTTATCTGATGGCTTTTACAACTCAGAAAGGTTGGGCCGATAGTGCTGATCCCCTGCTGGTGTCCAGGGTTTATTGTTATGCCAATATGGGTATTGAAGAATTTGCCCGCAGACTACAGAATCCAAAATACTAGCAGGTTATTATAGGGAGCTTTTCCTATTACAGAAATTAGAGTTGCACAAGAAGAGGGTATTTGGTATCTTATAGATAAAATATGTTGTCAGGCAAAATATTGAGCCCTAATTAATATGGGCAAAGGATATGATCCGTGGGGCTTCCTTGCTTTGGGAGCCCTTTTAGTATGTTCTGAATGGTTTTCAGCAAGTTGTTGTTCCGTTTAGACAAATAATTAAGATAACAGGTAAGGAAAGTCCGAAGTGAAGAAAAAATGGTTAATTTCTGAAACAAAGTGCCATCAATCATTATTGCTCAGAGAATCATTGGCTTTATCGCCTATAGTGGCGGACATTCTGGTGCAGCGCGGCTTGCAGGAAGTAAGAAAAGCGGTTGATTATCTTCGGCCGACGATGTTTAATCTTGCTTCGCCTTTTTGTTTTAAGGATATGTCCCGCCTTATGTCCCGTCTGAGCAGAACTCATCAAAACGGGGATAAGGTGCTGGTTTATGGTGATTTTGATGTTGATGGTATAACTGGTACAGCCCTGCTCTATAAGACACTGGTCGATCTGGGGTTTAAAGCTGTAACCTATATTCCCCACCGCCAGGAAGAAGGCTATGGTTTGCACCGGCAAGCGCTGGCCAAGGCTGCCCAAGCTGGTGTCAAGCTGATAATTACCGTAGATTGCGGGATTACTGCCTTTGAGGAAGTCGAATTTGCCAGGGAACTGGGCCTGGAGGTTGTTATCACAGATCACCATGAACCTCCGGAAAGGCTGCCGGCGGCTTTGGCTATCCTCAATCCTAAAGTACCGGACAGCGGCTATCCTTTTAGCGAACTGGCAGGAGTAGGTGTGGCTTTTAAACTTGCGCAGGCTCTCCTGCAGGAGTTTAAAACTTGCGGGGTGGGAATGCAAACCCAGACAGAACTGCTCGACCTTGTTGCATTGGGAACAATCGCCGATGTAGTTCCTTTGATAGATGAAAACCGTGTTTTGGTTTATCATGGTTTAAGGCAAATGGAACATAGTGTACATCCTGGTTTGGAAGCACTCCTGCTGGAATGCGGTCTACTGAATAAAACTCTAAAAGCTGGAACTATTGCCTTTATCATGGCTCCGCGTCTTAATGCCGTTGGTCGGATGGACAGTGCACGGTCGGGCCTTGAGTTGTTGCTAACGACTAATCCGAAGAGGGCTCAGGAATTAGCCCGGAAATTGTCAGCAGAAAATATTAGGCGCCAAAATACAGAGAAGAAGATCCTGGCTGAAGCCATGGCTCAACTGCCGGCAGAAGATCTTCCCCGAGTAATTGTTTTGGCATCAGCAGGGTGGCACCATGGGGTGCTGGGTATTGTTGCCTCACGTCTGGCAGAACGTTATCATCGCCCGGTTTTCATGTTGGGTCTGGAGGATAAGCTGGCCAAGGGTTCAGCTCGCGGAATTCCCGGTTATCATGTCTTGGAACAGTTAGACTTGCAGGCAGATTTATTGAAAAAGTATGGCGGTCACCGGCAAGCAGCAGGAATTACCCTGGCAGCTGAAAATATTTCCCGATTGAGAGAGGGTCTCAATGCCGAGGCTGGAAAGCTGCCGGCAGTAATATTTCAAAAAAAGATGCAAATTGACAGTATTGTGGACTTTGCCATGCTGACAGCATCTCTCCAAGAAGAATTGGAACAACTGGCTCCTTTTGGCTACGGTAATTCCGGACCTGTTCTAGCAGTCAGGCAGCTTCCTGTTGCTAAATTAAGTCTGGTTGGGGAAAACGGCAGCCACTTAAAACTGCGGCTTGGGCCCGAAGGAACTCTGGATGGAATTGCCTTCCGTCAGGGTGAGCGTTTACCAGAATTACTGCCCCATTCCCAGCTGGATCTGGCTTTCACTCTGGATATCAATTCCTTTCGAGGCCGCCAACAACTGCAATTAGTGGTCAAAGATATTCAGAATAAAGCTGAAGTACAAAGCAAGGGAGATTTTGCTAAAATTAAAGCTGGAGATTTTCAGAATTTTGAAGGGCTGGATTGGCGTACCTGCAAGCGAACTGACTGGGTGCAAAAAGTGCTGACATCAGTCAGACAGAATAATTCAAGCTCTGTCCTGGATAGCAAAACTGTGGTCTGGGATTCGTCACTCGGGAAAATTTACAGTTTTGAGGATTATTGCCGGCAAAATAACTTTTGTAGAGAAGCAGAATCTGAAACTAAAGGGGAATTTTCGGGAGCTGAATGGCTTGAACCTCAAATTTTAGGTATAATTGTCGGAACTCCTTTTAGCAGAGCTGATTTCAAGCTGGGGATAGAAACAATTCTCCGCTTGGGAGTGCAAAAAATTGCCTTGGCTGAGTTTGAAATAGTTACAGAGACTGAACTGGCAAAATCTGGTTTTTCCCTCTCCCGCCAAGAGTTGATCCAAAAATATAGGCTATTCTTGAATATAGCCAAAGAAGAGAACCCCTTCTGCTGGAAACCTTCAGCTGCTGATCCCGATGCTCTGGAGGCTCTGAAAATCTTTGAAGAATTAGGTCTTGTTCGTTGTCTGGGCAGCTCCGATTTGTTTACAATTGAATTTCTGCCCTCGAATCAGAAAATTGATTTGGAGTTATCTTTGCGTTATGCTGGTTCAAAGAGGTATTGGGAAAGGATGAAAATGTTTCAAAAAAATCTTATCGCCAATCCCTGGCCAGAGATAAATCACTTAATCGGGAGTATAATAC
>DATMYJ010000105.1:0-2218 GCA_035561015.1 Desulfitobacteriaceae bacterium
ATTTAAACTTATTCAAATAGGCTTTACATGCTTTGTGAAATATGTTACATTATATTTAGTGAATGTACTTTCTTTCACAATACTATTAATAAAAATGTAAATTAAAAAACAGGAGGCTTAACAATGAAAAACAACACATCCGTCTACTCTACTACTATCAACCAGGAAGCACCTGATATGGGGTGTTTTGAATGGGTACTTAAAAAACAAGATATTAGCTGTCTTACCTGCACAAATACTGATACTAACGCCAGTGGATCCCCTTGTATGGGGTGTGGGGAATATGCGAACTGGGAAGCTCAAAATGTTGTTAGCAAAGCCAGTTAATTGATTTATCAATGTGCGAACCATCCGGCTGCAAAACAGTCACCCATGTATACACCTCTCCGGTTTAATTATTAATCATACCTTAATGTTAATTTATGCAGAAAAATACCCGCAAGAAAGGCAATTGAGTGCCAATCCTGCGGGTATTTACTTTTTTTGCATAGGATTATCTTGAGCAGGCCTTATAAACATCTGCAGCAATAAACTTTGAAATTGCTTCTGCTATTTGGGAACGGCAGCACAGTTCCTCTTCCCATCAGAGGGTAATTGTCATTAAAATATAGTGCCCCCACTTCCTCGAACATTTCCTTTGCCTCTTCCCGTCCGATTTTTACCCTTGGGGCCAAAGCCGTATTTTCTTTGCCTATACTGCTCGGGATGAATATTTCTGAGGTTATTGACCCGAAGTTGTGCCGGTTGAGTTAGTTGTACTTTGCTTATCTCAGGTTCTTTCGCGATCATTTTTAACGCTGCCGCTAAAAGTGTAATTGAATCATTTTCTTCCAAAAGCTCCTCAGCCAATCTTTTGTACTTCTGTATATCTTCTTCTGCAATAACGCGCAGTAGTTTCTCCTTGATTAAACGTTGCTGTCCGGCAACCGCCTCTATCATCGTTGGCACAGGTTTCCGGATCATCTTGCGTCTGGTAACCTGTTCAATGAGTCTCAGTTGGCCCATCTCCCTTGGTGTTACCAGAGTAACTGCTAGGCCGGTTTTCCCAGCACGGGCAGTTCGACCAACCCGGTGGACGTAGGCCTCCGGATCTCTTGGAATATCAAAGTTGTAGACGTGGGTTACTCCGCTAATATCCAAGCCTCTTGCTGCGACATCAGTTGCCACCAAAATCTCAATTATGCCTTCTTTGAACTGCCGTAAAACACTATCCCTCTTGCTCTGGCTTAAGTCACCGTGGATAGCTTCCGCTGAATAACCGCGTTTACTCAAAGCTTCGGAAATTTCATCAACTCGCCGTTTAGTTCGACAAAAGATAATCGCCAAGTCTGGGGATTGGATGTCTAAAAGACGCGACATAACGTCGAATTTCTGCCACTCCTTGACTTCGATAAAGTGTTGCTCAATGGTTTCGACAGTCACAGTTTTTGCCTTAATGCTGATTATCTCGGGATTTTTCATAAACTTCTGGGCCAGATTTTGTATCTGTCTGGGCATGGTAGCTGAAAAAAGTAATGTTTGACGTTCCTCGGGGATTTCATTTAGTATTGTTTCAATATCTTCTACAAAGCCCATGTTAAGCATCTCATCTGCCTCATCTATAACAACCATCTTGATCAGATTGAGACGGATGGTTCTTCTTCTCATGTGATCCATTAAGCGGCCTGGAGTGGCTACAATAATATGCGGCTTTTTTTTAAGGGCCCTGATCTGGCGCTCCATCTCTTGGCCGCCATAAATCGGCAAGGAATGAATCCCTTTAAACTCCCCTATTTTGTTTAATTCCTCGGCAACCTGGACCGCTAATTCCCGGGTAGGAGACAGCACTATTCCTTGTATTTGTTCAGAGTCTACCATAATTCTTTCAACCAGTGGTATTCCAAATGCGGCTGTCTTTCCCGTTCCGGTCTGGGCTTGTCCAATCAGATCCCTGCCCTCCAAGGCAATAGGTATTGTTTGCTCCTGAATAGCGGTTGCTTCTTCAAAACCCATATTCAGGATTGCTCGAATAACAAGGTCGCTTAATCCAAACTCATTAAAAGTAGTCATTTTTTACCCTCCTTTTTCCAGTCAGCCTGGAAAGCACAAAAACCGACCACTGAGGTCGGTTACGCTACTGGCTCAAACGGGAATAAGCGTCCAAATGCATCCCCGCATTCATCGCTCCCTAAGTTTGGCAGATTTTATGTTGGAAAAATTAGCCTACTATAATTATATC
>DATMYJ010000106.1:0-5102 GCA_035561015.1 Desulfitobacteriaceae bacterium
GCTATAAGATTAATAGGGACGGTATACAGACATGGACTATAAGCTCAATCTAGCTGTCTGAGCTTATAGGTTCTGCTCCCTAAACCAATTTTTTCCCCATAGGCTAACTGCACATTCCAATCAATATCGGGAAAGAGCACCCGAAACTTGTCATATTCGCAGGAACAAGAGCCTAATTCGGACTGGGGATTACCGCTGGCCTGATTAACGAGGTCAACAGCCGCCTGATCGATGGCAACTGGATCTTTGGAAGCAAGAATGCCGATATCCCCGACAATAGGCACATCATTCCAGCCGTAGCAGTCGCACAGGGGAGAAACATTGGTTACAAAAGTAATAAAACCGGCTTTTTTCTCCTTCCCTTTAAGCACTCCTGCTGTATACTCCACTATTTTTTCCTGAATAACATCCTGCTCTGTTTTCCAATTAATAGCGATGGCATGCTGCGGACAAGTCACAGTACATTCCCCACAACCTATGCATAATTCTGTTTGAATCTCAGCCTTGTTGCCTATTTTTATAGCTTCAACCGGACACCATTGGGCACATTTACCGCAGCCGATACATTTTTCCGCATTAATTATCGGCAAAAGATCAGAATGCTGTTGTTGTTTGCCAGAACGACTTCCCAGACCCATACCCAGGTTTTTTAAAGTCCCGCCAAAACCGGTTACTTCATGCCCTTTAAAATGAGTTATAGCCAGCAGAGCATCGGCGTGAACGGCCGCACTGCCAATTTTAACCTCTTTAAAATGTTTTAAATTAACCGGGACAGACACATAGTCTTTCCCATTCAAACCATCAGCAATCAGCAGGGGAGCTCCTGCGGCCGAATAATCGAAGCCGTTTTCCAGGGCTGTTTCCAGGTGATCAACCGCATTGGAACGCGAACCGGCATAAAGAGTATTGGCATCAGTTAAGAAGGGTCTCCCACCCTTCTTTTTGACCTGTTCTACAACCCGCCTGACATATTGGGGACGAATATACGCCAGATTCCCGCGTTCTCCGAAGTGGAGTTTAATAGCCACAAGATCTTTGGGCTGAACACAATACAATAAACCTGCCTCTGTGATAAGTTGTTCAAGTTTAGTCAGAAGGCTTTGCCCCTGCTTTGTCTTCAGATTCATAAAAAAGACATCCGCACTCACCCATTATCACTCCTCTCCCAGTATGTTACTTTGCCTACAACCTTCAATTTATTAACATGTTAACTCTTTTTAGGAGAAAAAGAAAGCATCATGGCAAACTGGGGCAAAATAAATGAAAGCCTTCGTTTTTCAAAACGAAGGCATATCTATTCCCATAATCAAGGTACCGCATCAATTATACAGTCGATTCAATTTTTTGGTAGCGCTCAATAAACTCGTCTAGGTGAAAAGTAACTCCTTTCCCTTTATGTTCCAGGGAGACCTGTTGAGCAGATGGATTATAGCCGATGAATTTCATGCCCAGGCGTTTGGCCATATGGGATAATTCTATCCGTGCACCTCTTCCAACGTCTTTGAATTTCATCAATACACGCCCCTTCTGTCACTTATTAAGTTGAGCAATTACTTCAAAACCACCCTCCCTTAGGGTCATGATAACTCAACACTGCAACACTTGCAAATCTTCTTTAAGACGTAATCTGAGCAAAATTCAACTTTATTAACCGTTATTTGCCCATAAGACCCTATAAACTCTAATTTTGGTTTTGAAGCTTTGAAATAATGAAGGGAAACAGAAGCTGCCCAATTGGGCAGCTTCTGTTTCCCTTGAATTAACGAAGTCAATCTATAAGCCGAGTTCTGTTCCTTCTTGCCGAAGGTGATGATCATCTGTCTCGAGCTATCGTTACCGATAGCCTCCAGCGACCTTACCCGGGAGCGAAACGGGCAGTTTCATGGCTCCTCTATTCGGTCTTGCTCCAAGTGGGGTTTGCAGGGCCAGCCAGTCGCCTGACTGCCGGTGAGCTCTTACCTCGCCTTTCCACCCTTACCAGGCTTAATTAAGCCTGGCGGTATATCTCTGTTGCACTTTCCTTAGGGTCTCCCCTACTGGGCGTTACCCAGCACTCTGCCCTATGGAGCTCGGACTTTCCTCAGAGACAACCTTTCGGTTCTTATCCCCGCGATCATCTGATTAACTTCACAAAATAATTGTACTTTAAAAGCAACATCCAGTCAATTGTTCTGATTTCACCTGGATTTTACGATTCCTCAAACTTCATTTTCAGAGCAATTTTCAGTGCCGACCCATAAATAACTAATCAGGGCAAATTATCCTGACCAAGGTACTCTATTATGAGAACTCATGATAATTTCCAAATCGCTCAAAACCTTATCAGTTCGCAAATAATCAGCCAGGCTGCAGATCATCGGCACCTCACTCAAAAAATGCCCGATATCAGCCACAGCCATCTTCCGTTCCAAAGCATCCAGGACTTGATGATGGCTGATATCACCGGAAATATAGAGATCTGCCCCCTTAAAAAGAGCCTTGGCGATGAAGTTGCCGCCACTGCCGTTAACAATAGCTATTTTACCAATTAATTTCCGGGGGTCTCCGGCAACACGTGTGCCGGCGGGATAAGCAGGGCTTTGCCGGCTGCTGTCGGATTTACTTTGTGAGGCAGCCTGTGGTACTGCCCAGGATCCTGTTTTAAACAGGTTCTGAATCTGCGGCCATATTTCTTCCAGTTTCAGGGGTTCAGGCAAGTAGCCGACCACTCCGTAACCCCGGCTGGGACCACTATTCTTCAAAGGAATAAGATCATAAGCCGGTTCTTCATAAGGATGAACCTTTTGGAGAGTTCGCAATGCTTTTTCAACCTGAGTCTCTGCTACAATACTTTCCAGTTTTACCTCTTCCACTCGAGTCAGCTCACCGATCCGGCCAATTGCCGGCTGAGCTCCCTGCAGCGGCCGGAACATACCTACTCCCAGCCCTTGAAAAAAACATTCTGTATAATTACTTTTAGTGACGCCAGCACTGATCCCTGATCCAACTCCGACAGAAGCCAAAGCCTGACGCACAACCTCAGCATGTGTTGCCGGAACGAAGACAACCAGCTTTAGCTGGGATTCCCAGGCAACCGGTGCCAGCAGTTCCATTTGCCTTAACCCTAAAGCATTAGCAATTGTCCAGGAAGATGATAAAACAGACTGATCCAGATTAGTATGAGCAGTATAGAAAGCAATGCCGGAACGGATCAAACGTAATGCTATCTGAGCCTCTCTGTTATCCTCCCGCAGATTCTTAAGCCCCCGAAAAAGAATAGGATGATGAGAGACGATCAGCTGAGCACCGCACTCCTCGGCCTCTTCCACCGACCTGGAGGTTCCATCCAAAGCAAGGAGGAGCCTTTTAACCGGAGCAGCGCCATTGCCCACAAGCAAGCCGACATTATCCCATTCCTCAGCCCAGGATTTGGGAGCAATCCTTTCGATTATTTGAGCAATCAATTCTACACTGACAGACATGACTAACAACCTCGCCTTCTTAATGTGCCACATCTAGTACGCACTGCCCAATCATATGTTACAAATCATAATTTCTGAATTATCTGATCCGATATCCATTATGTCCTTTATCATTTAGGAGTTGGATCAATACCTCCAGTAAAGACAATTGAAAGAGAATTTCCTGTCCTCGTGTCTGAACTCTCAAACTCAGAGATTTTCTCATTTGTTTTTCTCTCTTGCAGAGTATTTTCAGATATTCCTGTACCAATCCTGGCAGTATGGGATCAGGCGCTTCTAAGATCAGCGGTCCCAAATACCAGAACAAGGAACTTGCCAAAGTAATTTCTTTTCCGCCCTCTGTTTCTCTTTGGTCATTCCGGAAAATAGCTGCTGCCGGATCTCGATTTTTTTCAGATTTGCTTGCAGTTAATATTTTTTCTATCCACTGTTTTTCCATCTCAAGAATCTCTCGTTTACAATACCCTGTTTTACGGGAAAAAGCCATGATCATATAGATTCGACCCTCATCTTCAGCCAGATGTTCCTCTTTAAGCAGCCATCCGGCTTCCAAAAGAGCACTTCTTACCTTGGACTCCCACCCCTGGGGTTGAAGAACCAGATCAGATACTCCTGCCAATATATCTTGCCTGGCAAAGAGTATCTCCAGTATAGTTTTACCACCCATACCAGCTAAAGACAATGTATCTATTTCTCCGGGCAAGAGCGTTTGCAAACCATTGCCCAGACGCACGGCGATTTTATTTTCGAAATTATGCTCCCTGACGGCAGCTAAGGCACTCTGATAAGGGCCCTGATGAATATCAACAGCAACAGCATATTCAATTTTCCCCTGTTGACAGAGGGCAATTGGCAGATAGGCATGATCTGTACCAATATCGGCTAATCTGGCCCTGGCAGGTATTAACGAAGCAATACAATTCAGCCGGAGACCCAATTTGATTAGATCTGCCATATTGCACCTTCCTTTATAAGAACTAAGCAGGTTTCTGAGAAAAAATCTATCCTTTCATAAGTTTATGAAAGGATAGATCAAGAAACCTTATCGAGTAATAATCTATGTTTGATCTCCGAGGTTCAGCTTAATATTCGCTGTTCTATATTAGGATATGGTGACCCGTACGGGATTCGAACCCGTGTTACCGCCGTGAAAGGGCGGTGTCTTAGGCCGCTTGACCAACGGGCCATAAACAATTCAGGAATCGGAGACCGACTAAAACCTCTTATCTGACCTCCAACAAGGGATTTCCTGCTTCTGCTATTAATAAACTGAGGCCAAATGTCGAGGTGCGGAGATAAGCCCTGAAACTTATTTCCGTAGTCCTGGCTTCTGACCTCTGACTTCTGAATTGGTGGGCCCACCTGGGATCGAACCAGGGACCGACCGGTTATGAGCCGGCTGCTCTACCGCTGAGCTATAGGCCCATGCATAAGACTGATAAAAATGGCTCCCCGAGTAGGACTCGAACCTACAACCTACCGGTTAACAGCCGGTTGCTCCACCATTGAGCTATCGAGGAACACCCGTGCATCGATTATTATACGAGAAACGCTTTGTTACGTCAAGTATTATCGCTATTAATCTGCGAAGAAAATGTCAGTTAAGGAAAATGTTAAGGAATAAATCAAAAACATTGACAG
>DATMYJ010000107.1:0-6358 GCA_035561015.1 Desulfitobacteriaceae bacterium
TTATAACACTATATTTAGTTTCTCTGCCCTAATATTAAACAACCAGAGCAGAGAAATATTTTGCGATATTTATGGCAGCGAACACAGCAGCAAAGGCCTTAAGTACGCCAGGTATTCAGAGATCTGTTATATACTTCTTCCATTTGAGTCACATTCCTTTGAAAATCATAATGCTCAATAACTAATTCTCTGCCGTTTTGGCCCATAAGCAGCCGTTTTTCAGGATGGATAATCATAAATTCCATGGCCGTGCATAATTCCTGAACATTCTCAGGAGGTATAAGCAATCCGGTTTTTTGGTCTATAACTACCTCGGGCAAACCGCCGACATTGCTGGCAATAATCGGGCAGCCACAGGCTGACCCCTCCACCGCCGTAACCCCGAAGCTTTCCTGCCGGGAAGGCACCACCACAACATCCAAACTGCGGTATAAATCAGCCACTTCACTGTTTGGAATTGCACCCAGCCATTTCACCTGCTGAGTGATTCCCAATTGGGCCGCCAAATTCTGAAGCTTCTTCTTCTCCGGCCCATCACCGGCTATACGCAGCAGCGCTCTGCCGGGACAACGCTTTTCTAAAAGAGCAAAAGCCCTGATCAAGATATCCAAACCATAGACCGGCTGCAAGTATTTAGCTACCCCAAAAATTACAGGCATACCGGGATTCTGTTCTGCCTGCCTGGCCGGAGGAGAAAAGAGTTCGATATCCACCCCGAAGGGAATCACATCTATCTGACTTTCCGGGTTAACATATTTTTGCATTTCTGCAGCCATTGTCCGGCTGGTAGAACAGAGGACATCGGCTTTTCTTAAGATTTTTTCCAAAAGATATCTGTGCAGAAATGAGGTGCGGGGAAAAGAAAAGATATCACTGCCCCAAGCCGAGATGATCAGGGGATGAACTTTAGCGACCGCACCCAAAAATCCGAAACTGGTCGCATAATGGACATGCACAATGTCCGGCTGAAGATTCCTGACAGTTTTAGTTATCCAGCGCAGACGCAAGAAAACAAATTCGGTCCTCCCGCTCATCAAGTAGGGAACAACATGGACCTTTACCCGGGGGATCTCTGCCGGGAGGAAACTGATTATATCCACTTTCCAGCCACGCCGGGCCAACTCGGCGGCCCATTTTTCCGTATGAGGGCTGGCAGCATTGGCCATCAGACATAACCTTTTGGCAAACTGTTTATCCGGGGAGTAACTGGTATCTTTCTGCAGTTCCCTATATAATTCCTCCATTTCCGCCATATTGTTTTCCCAAATGGCTTTGGCCCTGATCTTTTGCCGGTTCAGTTCAATCGCATTCCGGCGCAAAGCAATGTCCTGCAAAGACCTGAGCAAAGCCCGGGATAAGTCGGAAGTATCCCGGATAGCTACAATCAAACCATTTACAGAGTCTTCCACCCACTCCCGGTTAGCCGGCAAATCCGAGACCACCGGAAAGGAGCCACAAGCCATCGTCTCCAAGAGGGAAACAGCGGTGGCGTCAGAAGAAGGCACACTCACGGAAATGGCAGACTGGTTCAGATAGTCCTTGACCTGATCATGGGGCAGCTGACCGACAAATTTCACATTTTCCAGGATACCCAGAGAGCTGGCCAGGACTTGAAGTGTATTTGTCTCGGGGCCTTCCCCGGCCACTACCAAAACCGCCTCCGGCACAGCCTGTAAAACATCAGCCATGGAACGCAAAATAATATCAATATTATAGATAACCTGGTGACCTCTCAGACTGAGAATCTGCAGTTCGTTTTTAGGACCAGAAGAAAGGCTTTTGAACCATTCCCTGGATACGCCCATAGTTACTGTTTTCAGAATCTTGGGACGTCCCTTTAAAAGTTCCAGCATGCATCTGGACATATAGGAGGAATCAGAAGTCAGGGCATCGGCCTTTTTCAAAACCAATTCCACAGTCAATTTTAACAGAATTGACTGTTTGGGGGCCACCAGAACATCAGAACCCCAGGCTGAAACTACCAGGGGATGAAACCCGCTCAGGACAGCCAAAAGCCCGAAGCTGGTAGCATAATGGGCATGCAGCAGATCGGGCTGGATTTTTTTCAGCAGCCTTCTTATTTTGAACATGCCGATGATATAAGCCAAACGGCCCGTACGTCCCTTAGCCAATAAATGGACGGTAGGCCCTTCAATCGGACAGGGACTGAAGGAAATAATATCAACCTCGTAACCTGCCTTGATAAAATAATCGACCCAACGCCGCAGATGAATACTGCCGGCGTCACCAAGAAAACATATTCGCACTTAGCCCATCCTTTCCAGATCACCTGCAGCAACCAAATATCCCAGAACAATCCAAAGAAAGGGATCTTCAAAGAAACGGCCCTCAGTCTGAGCGCTGATAAAAATAACCATGGCTGCCAGGAAAGCAAAAACTGTCCAGATATAAGTATACTGCACCTCAGAAAAGCGCCCGGCATGACGGGCCAGGTGCCGCCATTTCAGCAGAGGCTGGCAAAGGCAGATCAGAAAACTGCTTAAGATGCTCAAACCCAGAACTCCCAATTCCGCCGCTGTAGTCAAAGCAGCTGTATGGGAAAGGCTCATGCCATTTTGTACCAGCTGATAGTAATTTGTTAACAGATATTTTTGGAAGCCGCCGGACCCGACTCCCAAGACAGGATGTCTGACAAACATTTCCCAAGCGGCAGTAATCAGGTACTGCCGCTGCAGGCTTGCTGCCCAAATCCCCTGTTGGAGATCAAGCACTTTGCCCACTGCTGCCAGATTAAGAATAAAATATATTCCGGCAAGGATTAAGCTGCCTGTCAGAGAATAAAGCACAGCTTTGCGCGGCAGCAGAATCAGAACAAACAACAAAACCAGAACAGCAATAAGCCAGCCTGTCCGGGAGCCGCTGGCCAGAAGCGTCCCTGTCTGCAGCAACAGGGCCAAAGAACCGAGCACCATGCCCGACCGGCTGGAGCTCGTTAAAATCCAGGCCAAGGTAGCAAGTATGCCGATGATTAGAAAGCGGGCCAGAATATTGGGATCAACAAAGGTACTGTTAACCAGGCCTATAGGCTGATAGACTTCGCCCAGCCAGATATAGCGGCTGCTGACAGCCTCGTAAGCTCCAATCCCGGCCACAACAGTGGCCGTGATACTGAAGGCTGCTGGCACCAACCAACGCTCCCGGCTTTCCAAGACCAGATTATAGACTGCTAACCCCATGAACCAAAGAACCCCCAGACGCATAGCAGTCATCATAGTTTTAAGCGGATCAACAGACCAAACCAGGGATAACAGCCCAGCCAGAATGAAGAGAGCCGAAATCAGGAACAAGGGGTTTTGCAAGACAGAACGGCGGTGATAAGCGAATTTCCACCCATGGTTTCTCTTTTTGATCCTGGCAGTCAGGTAATAACTGACTACGACCAGGACCATGATCCTTCCTAAGTCAATTATTCCAACAAACGCTCCCAGTTTTTCCGGTAAAACAAGACGGGGAAACCAGATACAGGAAATTTCCAGAGATAAAGCCACAATCAGCACTGGCAGGAGATAGCGAGGGTTTTTCCAACTCCAGATTACCAGCACCAAAGTCAGAACCAAAATAACCCAGTCCATAAGCTCACCCCTTTCAGGATGGTTTCTTAAATCTCTTTTCCAGAGCAGCTTTAATCAGCTGCAGGTCTGTCCTTTTCAGGAGCAGGATATCCTGCCAACGGCTATGAGTATAGATGATATAAAAAATCAGGGTTGTCAAAGTAAAAGACACATAGGAAAGGCTGGAAGCGATAGCCGCGCCATTAATCCCCAGGCGGGGTATCAGGAGCAGATCCAGGGTGACTGTGACAATAGCCGAAACAATGGAAGAATATATATTCCGGGAGACCAGGCCCACTCCAGCCAGATAATTAGCTAAAATATTGGAAATTGAAAAAATGCTGATTCCCGGTAATAGCCATAGCAAAGCTTCAGTTGCCGGAGCAAAAGCTGTATTCCCGAACCATAATATGATGAAGGGTTTGATCAGGGGTTCTTTCAGTACAACCAGAAGCAAGGAAAAGAATGTGATCAGGGCAAAACTGATCCTGGTTACCTGATTAGTAAAAATATACATCTCTTTCTTATCCCGGGCCGCGGAAATAAGCGGAAAAACTATAGTGGCTATACTTCCCGATATGCCCCAGAGGGTTTCCCCCATGACAACAGCAATTCCGTATATCCCCACCTGTCCGATAGGCAGAAAATAACTGACGATAAAAACGTCCAGACGATAGTTAAGTTTTTGAATAATATTTCCTAACTGAGCTTTAGACCCATAACCCAGCATCTCCCACATCAGGGGAAAGTTCAGAGAGGGATACTTCTGCGCGCGTATCAGCAATATATATTCTATCCAGATAATCAGCAGAATCGTTCCCGCCAGAGTAGCTAAAAGAGCGGAAGAAGGCGAAACCAAAACGAACATAAAGACAGCCAGCAGGAGGACATTCAGAAATTTATCTATAATGTTCATGCGATTATATTCCACAACATCCTGCAAACCCAGCAAAACATTGATCATGGCTGCTTTGTAGTTAATAAAAGGAACAGTAACCAGAACAATCAGAATCTGGATATCGGAGACACTTCTTAAAAACTGAAAATGGTAATGGAGATTGAGAAAATAAAAAGGGATAAGGAAAAGGGCGCTTACAAAAGTCAGCAGGATATTGTTGCCGATAATCTGCTCCAAATGTTCCTGCTTGCGGCCCAGAAAAAAGACATTGGATGAAGCCAGGCCCAAACCCAGAAACAAAGTGGCAAATGTCAATAAATTATTAGCAACATCAAATACCCCTTTACCGTCAGGACCGAGCAGGCGGGCAAGAATCGTAGTGCTGATAATCGATAAGAAAAACAAGAATGAATTACTAAAAAAGGTTATGACAACCGACTTGGTAAAACCCATTATTTACGTACTCCCTTGCAAGCCCTGATAGATCTCGCGCATTGTCTGGGCAATTACTGCCCGGCTGTATTTTTTGCGGGCATATTCCCTGATTTCCTCAGCCCGATACCCCGGCAGGGACGCAATCATCCTGAGTATCCCCTGGGTCAAAGCTTCGACATCCCCCGGCTTGACAAGAAGACCGACTTCCCCGGTTACTATATCCTCTGGTCCGCCGCAAGCAGTCGCTAGAACAGGCTTGCCGCTGGCCATAGCTTCCACCAGGACACAGCCGAAAGTTTCTTTCAGGGAAGACAGCACCAAAAAATCACTTTGGGAATAATAAGCGGGCATGGCCTGATGCTCAATTTGCCCGTAAAAAGTGCAATAGGGAGAAATCCCCAGCTTCTCAGCCATGTTCTGATAATGCTGCCGCCAGGGACCATCACCAATTAACTGAAGTTCAACCTTCTGCGGAATTTTACTCACAACCTGAGCAAACGCCGGCAGCAAATAATTCAAGCCTTTAACCTGAGTTTCTTCCATTCCGCCGACGAAAAGTATTTTCAGATCAGCTGTAGGAAGCCGCTGAGCACTTAATTGAAACAAGTCAATATCTACCACATTAGGTACAACACGCAGGGCTGTATCCCAGCCAAAATTCCGGATCTGCTCCTGCAATGAACGACTAACCGGCAGAATCAGGGCCGCTCTCTCAAAAGCTGCCTTCAGCAGGACTCGGTGCTGCCATTTGGCAATATAATCCTGTAAATAGGACATGTGTTCCGTGATTATATAAGGAATAGGGGAGTACCAGGCATAGAGCCAGGCAATGATGGCCGCCGGATACCCCACATGAACATGAATTATATCCGGCTGATGGCGAGTAACGATCTGCTGCAAAGTGCGCAGGGTACGCCAGTAACTGCAGATCCTGGCCACATAAGGATTCCTGCCGTAATTGCTGTTGATCCGGTAAACTGGGAAACCGCCTTTCATTTCAGTTACGGTTTTTCCCGGAGCAACTTCTTCATCGAAGGGATAAAAAACCATAATTTCAATGCCTGCTTCCTGCAAGGCTAAAACCTGTTCCTGGACAAAAACCCCTTTTACTGTATTCCTGCTGTTAGGATACCAGCCGGCCAAAACCAGTACACGCACTTTCGCTCCACCTTTAACGGTAATCCCGGATTCGGAATTTACCGCAAAATCTTCATAAATGATAACGTTTAGCTGCTCATTGAGGAGCAGCTAAAATTTTTCTCGTCTGGTAACCAGGGATGCTGCCAAAGCAAACAACAGCCACATCTGGGAGAAACTTATCACAGAACTGGGAGCAAAAGAAGTGAGAATAAATCCACCCAAAGCAGCTATCAGACTTACACTCAAATAAGCGTTAAGTCCGTATTCCTCTTGTTTGATACTAAAACGGTAAAATTTCAGTAAATCCCAAAGG
>DATMYJ010000108.1:0-6861 GCA_035561015.1 Desulfitobacteriaceae bacterium
GTATAAGAAAGTTAAAGCCAGAGAAAAAAGCAGGGGGATAAATTATGATTTGGGATGAATACCGGGATAAATGTGTTACTGCTGATGAAGCCGTAAAAGTGATCAAGAGCGGAGACTGGGTAGAGTTTGGTTTTGCTGCCAGTATGCCTCTTTTGCTGGATGAAGCCCTGGCTCGCCGCAAAGACGAGCTGCACGATGTCTATCTGCGGGGAGGTATTCTCTTGCAGCCTTTGGCTATCTTGGAATGTGATCCGGAAGGTGAACATTTTATCTGGAATAGCTGGCATATGTTTGCCTACGAACGACAATTAGCCGAAAAAGGTTTAGCCTACTATATCCCTATCAGATATGCTGAGTGCTCCCGATACGTACGGGAGAATTTATCCACGGATGTTACGGCTATTCAGGTTTCGCCAATGGACGAACATGGCTATTTCAGTTTTGGGGTCACTGTCCAACATTATGCCGCAGCTGTCGAAAAGGCCCGTACCGTTATTGTGGAGGTTAATGAAGATATGCCCAGGGTCTATGGCGGATTTGAACATATGGTTCACATTTCGCAGGTTGATTATATTGTTGAAGGAGGGCATTCGGGACTTCCGGAATTGAATTTACCCTCACCCTCTGAAGTGGATAAACAAATTGCCGCTCATATCTTACCTGAAATTACGGACGGCGCCTGTTTTCAATTAGGAATTGGCGGCATGCCCAATGCCTTGGGACAGATGATTGCCCAGTCTGATCTTAAGGACTTGGGGATTCACACGGAATTATTAGTTGAAGGCTTTGTGAATATGGTTGAAGCAGGCAAAGTTACGGGTTTACGCAAGCAACTGGACAAAGGACGGATAGCTTATACCTTTGCCATGGGGACTAGAAAACTCTACGATTTTATGAGGAATAACCCCTCCTTGGCAGCTTATCCTACTAATTATACTAATCATCCCGGGACTGCTTTGAAAAATGACAATTTCATTTCTATCAACAGTGCTTTGGAGATTGATTTGTCAGGTCAGATTTGTTGTGAGACAGTCGGAACTAAGATTTACAGTGGTTCCGGAGGCCTGCTTGATTTTGTGGAAGCTGCCTATTTTTCCAAGGGAGGCAAAAGTTTTATCTGCTTGCCTTCTACTTATAAGGATAAACAGGGGCAAGTTAAGTCCCGTATCAAAGCAGTTATAACGTCAGGCTCGGTGATTACAGCTACCAGGCCTAGTCTCATGTTTGTGGTCACTGAGTATGGCAAGGTCAATCTCAAGGGTTTATCGAGCTGGCAGCGGGCCGAAGCCCTGATTTCCATTGCTCATCCTGACTTCAGGGAAGAGCTGATTACTGAGGCTGCAAAACTCAGGATCTGGCGGCGTAAAAATTGCAATTGAAACAAGCAGAGTAAAAGGGGGGAACGACTTAAATATAAATTTTGAGTTCGGCCTCTTTAAGTTTGTTTTCTCCCAGTATTGCTGCTTTACGTTCTTATTGAATGAATGTTAAGGCAGAGCAAACGAATAGCTGTAATCCCGTGTGAATGGAGTAAGCCCCTAATCTCTAAAAAAACAGGAGATGTCCCAAAGTATGAACTGTTTCCAATTCATACTTTGGGACATCTCCTTCTACTTTCAGACAGTTTTTCAGATAGTTAAGCAAATTTAAGACAGCATGCGGAAAACACCAATTACCTTGCCTAAAATTGTAACATCCTGCGAATAGATCGGATCCATAGCAGAATTCTCTGGCTGAAGACGAATAAGAGTTTTTTCCTTGAAAAAACGTTTGACTGTAGCTTCATCACCAATCATGGCTACAACAATATCGCCGTTGCGAGCGCTGCTTTGTTGGCGGACCAGGATCTGATCACCATTTAAAATCCCGGCTTCGATCATACTGTCGCCCCAAACCTTGAGCATAAAAACCGTTTCATTGTGAACGAGATCTGCCGGCAGAGGAAATGTATCTTCAATGTTTTCTACAGCTAGGATTGGTTGTCCGGCTGTTACTCGTCCAACCAACGGTACATGGACTATCTGTTTCCTGATATCTGGATCACTGGAACTGTTTAAGATTTCAATAGCTCTGGGTTTTGTGGGGTCTCGTCGGAGATATCCTTTCTCCTCCAGTGTCTGGAGATGTCCGTGGACCGTAGAACTCGACAGCAGCTTCACGGCATCCCCAATCTCCCTGACAGAAGGAGGATAGCCTTTTTGACGAATTTCCTTTTTGATAAATTCTAAAATATCTGTTTGCCGTTGGCTCAGGTCTGGATAGGAAATCTCTATCACCCCGCTGACGTTTATTTTAGTTATATTTTAACATTATCCGTAATAAAGTGCAAACAAATGTTCGCTAATTACTTGACGAAAACCTGTGTTGGAAATATACTTTGATTAGGAACATACGTTCGCTGAAAAGAGAATTGAAAGGGTGGAATAAATTATGATCAAGCAAGCAACAGCAACCGCTAGTATTCATTTTAACAACCATTCCCGGCGCTCCCACCGAAAAAAAATGGTTATTAAGCGCTGGACAGCCTCGTTCCTGGTGCTGATTTTCATTCTGACTGCTTATACTATCTGTCATAAAACTGCGGAGCCGGCAGAACAATTCGTCTACCAACCTGTCGTCGTTCAATATGGGGATACTCTTTGGAAATTGGCTGAGAGTTCTGACCTGCATATGGATACTCGTACACTTGTTCTGAAGATAATAGCCTATAATTCCCTGGCTGGCAGCACCATACTTCCTGGTCAGACAATTTATATACCAGGCCCGGCAAAAATAATTGCTATTAACTAGACGAAAATAAACGGATAATGAGACCAGAGCCTGGTATTGCCCTGTAACTTTAAATTAGTTATAATCATAACGTATCAGAGAGGGAAATTTCGTATTCTTGACGAAATAATAATAATTCAATCAGGCAGCTTATACCGAAAGGGAGAATGAGAAGATGGCACACAAGACCAATGCTGCCCGCATTCTTGATCAGAATAAAATAGCCTATGAATTAAAAGAGTATGTCAGTGAGGAATCCGATTTATCAGCAGTTAATGTTGCCCGCAAAATAGAACTGCCTGTCAAACAAGTTTACAAAACACTGGTGGCCCGCGGGGATAAAACCGGGATAATCGTTGCCTGTATCCAGGGAGATCAGGAACTAAACCTGAAAAGTTTGGCTGCATTAAGCAAAAACAAAAAAGTCGAGCTTGTTCCTCTTAAAGAAATCCAGCCCTTGACCGGTTATATCAGGGGTGGTGTTTCTCCTTTGGGACTAAAGAAAAATTATCCTGTTTTCATACAAGGGGACATCCTGAAGCTGGATAAGGTAGCAGTCAGTGCCGGCTTGCGTGGTCTGCAGCTTTTTTTGCAGCCTGGGGACCTAATTGCCGTGACCGGGGCGCAAACAGGGATAATTTCCAGCTGATTCATTTCAGGCTTCCCGCTTTCCGGACAGATAAATCCAGACGGCATTAAGCAAGAGCAGGAAACTGGTGGCAAAAAACACTGATCTGATTCCGCATAAAGCAGCCATTTGGCCACCAAGCATGGGGCCGGCAATGGTTCCCACATACTGGGCAGCCTGATTAAAACCGTAAATCCTGCCGGATACTGCATGTGGCACACTGTGCTTAATCAGCGTATTTACTGAGGGCATCAGACCGGCAATCGCCATTCCCATAAGAAATCTCAAGGCAGTCAGTTGCCAGAGGTTTTGGACAAAAGCCTGGGGAATAACAACCAGACTGGCCAGAACCAGACAAACCAGGAGCACTTTTTGTGGCCCAATGCGGTCTGAGATCCTGCCTATCTGGGGTGCGGCCAGGACAATTGAAAGACCCGAGGCTGAGACAACCACCCCGGATATTAAGGCAACATGAGACATGTCGGTCAGCAGTTCCTTCACATAGATCGTAATGATTGGTTCAATAGAAAAATTAGCCATTTGTAGCATTAATGTTGTCAGAAACATAGCCAGAAGTATTTTCGGTTTGTCAATCATTTTCCAAACCTGGCTGTTGGTCAGCTGGGCTTCAGTGCTGCTGTTGAATTCTTCATGGACCAGGAATTTGGTCAGCAGAAAACAAAGAAACATGGAAAAGCCTGTTACATAGAAAACGTGACGAAGGCCGATAAGATCAGCCAGCCAGCCACCGATCAGCGGCCCAAACAAGGAACCGCCGACACTGCCTGTGGACAAGGTGCCTAAAGCCCAGCCGGCATGCTCAGGAGGAGTCTGACTGGCAACCAGGGTTATGGCTGCTGCCAGATAACCTGAGATAACACCTATCAAGAGGCGGAGAGCCAGCAACTGATAGACATTCTGGACTAATCCCGTTAAAGTTACAACAACTGCCATCCCGATACTGGCCCTTAAAAGCATTACTTTACGGCCGTGCTTATCGGCCAGTTTACCCCATACCGGAGACATAATGGCTGCAAAAACATAAGCGGCACTGAAAGCCGCTCCGGACCAGCGTTCTACGCTGGCTATACTATGTACACCAAGCTGTTCAATGTAGAGAGGAAGAAAGGGCACGACTAGGCTCATGCCTGCCACTGTTACGAATGAGCCGATCCAACAGGCCAATAAGTTGCGTTTCCAAAGCAGCATTTTATATTCCTTCTTTATCAAGTAATTGTCTGCCTGATAAATAGTTTACTCTCCGGACTAGATAAAAACAACAAATTGAACAGCAAAATGACCTGAACGGATAATCTTAATAACAATGAGGTAAATTCATGAATCCTGAAATATTGAACTATAAAATGCCGGCAGAGTGGGCTGCACATGCCCGTACTTTTATCTCCTGGCCTGTGCGGGAATCCATGTGTTATCCGGAGAACTATGAAACTGTTTGTCAGGGATATGCTGATATAATTCTGGCTATAGCAGAATTTGAACCGGTTACAGTAGTAGTCAATCCCGCTGATGTGGCCATATTGTCTTCCTATTTTGAGAAGGGAACGATTGAATATCTCTCCCTGCCCCATAATGATTCCTGGCTGCGGGATAACGGACCGACATTTCTTGTTAATGAGGCTGGAGAAGTAGCCGGGGTCAACTGGCGCTTCAATGCCTGGGGCGGTAAATATCCTCCCTGGGATTTGGATGATCAGACTGCACCTCAGCTTCTTAGCCAACTAGGCCTGAAATGCTTTGATGCTCCACTGGTGCTGGAAGGAGGTTCTATCCATGTCGACGGTGAAGGTACATTGCTTACTACTGAGGAATGTCTGCTGAACAACAACCGTAATCCGGAACTAAGCAGAGATGAGATTGAAAAAGACTTGCAGAAGTTTCTGCACGTCCAAAAGGTGATCTGGCTGAAGAATGGTTTATATGGCGATGAAACAGATGGCCATGTGGATAATATTGCTTGTTTTGCAGCCCCCGGAAAGATCCTGATGCAGGTCTGCCATGATCCATCTGATGAAAATTATGCGATAACCAGGACAAATATGGAGATATTAAACAAGGCCAGAGACGCCAGGGACAGAAAAATAGAAATAATTCCTATCCAACAGCCTCCGCGCCAGGAATACAATAAGAAAAGGTTAACCTTAAGCTACATAAATTATTATTTTGTCAACCAGGGAATCATCCTGCCGGTTTTCGGCGGAGAGGCGGAAGAAACAGACAGACTGGCGGTGGAGAAGCTGCAGGCAATCTTTCCTGCCAGACGGGTCCGCACTGTTAATGGCATGAAGATTATTACTGAGGGCGGCAATGTTCACTGCCTGACCCAACAGCTGCCCCTGAGCCAAGTCTGAAGCAGATTCAGGCAAGAAATTGTCCCGCTATTAAAAATCACCTGTTAAAAAGAAGGAGCAAGCGTGAGAAAAATTAGAGTAGCAGCCAGTCAAATGAGTTGCTCCGGCAGTAGCGCTGCTAATTTGGCTAAAGCTGAAGCCTTGGTCAGACAAGCAGCTGGCGGAGGCGCGCAGATTATCCTCTTGCAGGAGCTGTTTGAAACACCCTATTTTTGTCAAAAGGAGAAGGCCGATTATTATGTTTATGCTGCTGAATTGGAAAAGAGCAAGGCAGTAAATCATTTTAAAAATATAGCCAGAGAACTCCAGATTGTACTTCCTATCAGTTTTTATGAGAAGAAAAACTATGCTCGCTATAATTCCCTGGCTGTCATTGATGCTAACGGGGAAATACTGGGGAAATACAGGAAAAGTCATATCCCTGACGGACCTGGTTATGAAGAGAAGTTCTATTTTAATCCCGGTGATACCGGGTTTAAGGTCTGGGATACTCGCTACGGTCGGATCGGAGTTGGTATCTGTTGGGATCAGTGGTTTCCGGAAGCAGCCAGATGTATGGCGCTAATGGGTGCCGAGGTATTATTTTATCCTGCAGCTATCGGCTCGGAACCAGAGGACAGTTCCCTGGATTCCAAAGATCACTGGCAGATTTGCATGCGCGGTCATGCTGCCGCTAACCTTATGCCGGTGGTTACTTCGAACCGGATAGGGACTGAGGAAGATGAGGATTCCAGAATTATCTTTTATGGTTCATCATTCATTGCCGGCCCTCAGGGTAATATTATCGCTGAAGCCGGCCGTACGGAAGAAACTGTGCTGGTTGCGGAATTTGATCTGGATCTGCTGGAGAAACAGAGACTGGAATGGGGAATTTTCCGCGATCGCCGGCCTGATCTCTATAAGATAATTACATCCAGTGACGGAGAACTGACCATCGATAGATATTAGTATTTTAAGCATTGCCTCATGGTTCCACTGCCTGTATTACTCCAGAACGCAGCCTTAGGATACAATCACAGGCCGTAATTCCGGACTGGACCTTTACTGGGATGTAAGTGTCATCAAGGCATTGAGATGTTATAATATTTATTACCT
>DATMYJ010000109.1:0-4695 GCA_035561015.1 Desulfitobacteriaceae bacterium
CTGAAATTATTTCAACTGGAACGGAATTATTGCTGGGACAAACTTTAAATACCAATGCTCAATACTTGAGTGCCCAGCTGTCTGTTTTAGGTATTGAAGTTTACTATCATACGACAGTGGGCGACAACCCCAAACGTTTGGAAAATATTTTGCGGCAAGCACTGCAGCGGGCGGATTTGATTGTGACAACAGGGGGGCTGGGACCGACTGCTGATGATCTGACTAAAGAAATAGCAGCCAAGGTCCTGGGGTTGGAAATGTTTTTGGATGCTGGCAGTTTGGAAGAGATCCGACATTTTTTCGCAGCGCACAAGAGAGAAATGCCGGCCAGTAATCTCAAACAGGCGTATTTTCCCCAGGGTGCTAAAATATTTCCTAATAAGTTGGGAACAGCTCCCGGCGCCATAATTAATAAAGATGACAAGACGATTGTCATATTGCCGGGACCACCGTTTGAGATGCAGCCCATGTTTGAAAAATATGTATTAGTTGAACTGGAAAAATTGATTGGACCGGACAGGAAAAGGATGAAGATGCGCATCCTTAAAATATTTGGGATAAGTGAGTCGGCATTGGAAGAAGTTTTGGACGAATTGCTGAGTCAGAACAATCCTGCTGTGGCTCTTGTAGCCAAACGGACAGAAATCAATATCCAGTTGGCGGCTAAGGATGTAGATGAACAAGCAGCGCTTAAAACGTTAGACACCATAGAGCAGACTATACGTTCCCGCTTGGGCAATAAGGTGTTTGCCCGGGATAAAGAAACTATGGTTTCAGTTGTCGGCCAAGCCCTGAGAAGCCACAAGTACACTATGAGTACGGCTGAATCCTGTACTGGAGGTTTAGTAGGAGCAACATTAACCCAGGAAGCGGGTAGTTCAGATTATTATTTGGGCGGAGTCATAAGCTATGCCAATTCTGTTAAAGAAAATGTGCTTGGTGTTCGGAGTACTACCCTGCAGTCTGTCGGCGCAGTGAGCAGAGAGACTGCCCAGGAGATGGCTGAAGGTGTCTGCAGGCTGACAGGAGCAGATTTAGCCATATCTGTTACCGGGCTAGCCGGCCCGGGAGGAGGTAGTGAAACAAAACCAGTCGGCCTTGTTTATATCGGCTTAGCCTCGGCAAAAGGTACAGAAGTCAGAAAATTTCAGTTTTACGGCGGAAGGGATTCCGTCCGTCAATTAACGGTTATGGCAGCCTTGAACATGGTTCGCCAGTATATGCTCGAACTTTGAAAGGAGAACAAATTAATTTGATGGTTGAACGTTTACAGTCTTTTGGTGATATAGTGTTAAGCAAGCAGGTGCTGCAGTCCATATCGGAAATGGGTTTTGAAGAGCCGTCCCCTATTCAGAAAGAAACCATCCCTTTGGCTATGGAAGGATTGGATCTGATCGGCCAGGCTCAAACCGGAACAGGTAAAACCGCGGCATTCGGTATTCCGATAGTTGAGAAAGTAAATACGAAATTCCAGGCGGTACAAGCTATTGTAGTTACTCCTACCAGAGAATTGGCTGTTCAGGTCTCTGAAGAGATAGGTAAAATAGGCAAATACAGACATATAAAAATATTGCCTATCTATGGCGGGCAGTCAATTGACAGACAGATACGGGCTTTGCGTTTTGGCTGCCAGGTTGTTGTCGGGACACCAGGACGTTTGCTGGATCACCTGAAAAGGGGTACGCTGCGTCTGCAATATGTGGAAATGGTGGTCCTGGATGAAGCCGATGAAATGCTGGATATGGGCTTTATTGAGGATATTGAAGATATTCTCAAACAGGTGCCAACAGAAAAACGGCAGGTAATGCTGTTTTCAGCTACCATGCCTTTGGCAATCCGCAAATTAGCCAGAAATTATATGAAAAATCCCAAAACCATTACGGTTAGCCAGGATGAACTGACTGTCACCCTAACCGAACAGGTGTTCTATGAGACGCGGGAGAAAATCAAGGTGGATGCCCTGTGCCGGATTATAGATATGGAAGACATCGGACAAGGTATCATATTCTGCCGCACAAAACGGGGTGTTGATGAGCTGGTTACCTCTTTGGAAGCCCGCGGCTATTTTGCTGATGCCTTGCATGGAGACCTAAGTCAGCAGCAGCGCGACCGGGTCATGAAACGTTTTCGGGACGGCAAAATAGAGTTATTGGTGGCAACGGATGTAGCTGCCCGCGGTCTGGATATAGAAAATGTGACTCATGTTATTAACTTCGATATCCCCCAGGATCCGGAATCTTATGTCCATAGAATTGGAAGAACTGGCCGCGCCGGGCGCAAAGGCAAGGCAATTACTTTGATTTCTTCCCGGGAGTATCGGCAATTAAGGTTAATAGAGCGCTTGATCAAGACACGTATCCATCGCCAGGAACTTCCTTCTCTGGCCGATATCAGTGAAAGACAAGCGGATAATCTGAAAAACCAGTTAATAAAATTAATGCAATCCAATCATTTGGGGACCTATCGTTCAGTGGTCAGTTCACTTCTGGATGAATATGATTCCACAGATGTTGCGGCTGCGGCGCTTAAATATGCCGTTGAAGGTGCTATTTCAGATGAACTTGTTGAGGAAGAAAATGAAGAAACCTTCGGCAATACCGGTGCCACCCCCGGAATGGTCCGTTTGTTTATGAATATTGGCCGTCTTCAACAAATCAGACCGCAGGATATTGTGCGCTGGATCGCTGAAGAGAGCGGGATACCCGGCAATATTATCGGCATGATAAATATTTATGAGAAATTCACCTTTGTAGAAGTTCCCGCCGAACATGCTAACCGGGTTTTAAGCTGTATGCATCAGAATATGATTAAGGGACGAAAAGTAAGTGTTGAGCCGGCGAAAGCACGCTAAAAAACTGAAATAGAATCTTCTTCCTATCCGACAGGCTGAGTAAAAAAAACAAACTCAGCCTGCTTTTATTAATATAGAAAAATATGTAAATATAGCAAATAATAGCAAGAAGAGTGTCGGTTTGCTTACTTCTGATTGACAAGATCAAGCCGGCCGGACTATAATGAACCGAACAAGTGTTTTCCCTGAGCGCTATAAATCTGATACTACTGAATTCTGACAAGGAGGATGACATATGGCTGAAACAGATAAGTTAAAGGCACTTACTATAGCTATGGGGCAGATTGAAAGACAATTCGGCAAAGGGTCGATCATGCGACTGGGGGAAGCTGCTGCCGGGTTGGCAGTAAATGTTATTCCATCTGGGGCCTTGTCCCTGGATATCGCTTTAGGCATTGGCGGAGTACCCCGCGGCCGGATAATTGAGATATACGGGCCTGAGTCTTCCGGGAAAACCACTGTCGCTTTACATGTAATCGCCGAGGCTCAGAAACTGGACGGAGTGGCTGCCTTTATCGATGCTGAACACGCCTTGGATCCTATTTATGCCAAAGCCCTTGGGGTTAATACGGAAGACTTACTGATTGCTCAGCCTGATACAGGGGAGCAAGCCCTGGAAATTTGTGAGGCTTTGGTGCGCAGCGGCGCTGTGGATATTATTGTTATCGACTCGGTTGCTGCCCTTGTTCCCCGGGCTGAAATCGAAGGAGAAATGGGGGACTCCCATATTGGGCTGCACGCCCGCTTGATGTCCCAGGCTTTACGCAAACTGGCAGGAGCAATAAGCAAAAGCAATACTTGTGTAATTTTTATTAATCAAATCCGGGAAAAAGTGGGCGTTATGTTCGGTAACCCTGAGACTACCACAGGTGGGCGGGCCTTAAAATTTTATGCCAGTATTCGCTTGGATGTGCGCAAACAAGAAACTTTGAAACAGGGTCAGGATATGATCGGCAACCGCACCAAAGTCAAAGTGGTAAAAAATAAACTGGCTCCCCCTTTCAAACAAGCTGAGTTTGATATCATGTATGGTGAAGGCATATCCTGGGAAGGCTGTTTGGTTGATGTGGGGACAGATACTGAGATTATCAACAAATCGGGAGCCTGGTATTCTTACAATGGCGAGCGTTTGGGACAGGGCCGGGAGAATGTGAAGGAATTTTTACGCGAACATCCTGCTGTCTCACTGGAGATAGAACAGCGTATCAGAGCAAATATGAGCAGTTCAGAAGAGGCTGTGCCTGTATCTGTACCAACCGCTGCCGAAGATGCTCTTGAAGAAATTTAGCGATGAAGAGTGCCATGGATATTGCTCTGGCTGTTTTGGCCCGGAGACCGGTAACCTGCCATGAGATTAAAAAACGCTTGCAGGATAAAAAGATTGCTGCCATGGAAATTACCCAGACTATCTCCAGATTAACAGAATGGGGATACCTTGATGATCATCGTCTAACAACAGAATATTGTCAGACACGTTCGCGATGTCATTCAAGATTGAAAATCAGGAAATATTTACTCCTGCGCGGCGTAGACAAGGTTTTAATTGATGAGGTTCTTACTAATTTCTATACCCAGGAACAGGAATTTCAGCTTTGTTTGCATCTGGCCCAACAAATATTAGAGCGCGAAAGGCAATACTGTGAGAGACTGTCACGTGACAAAGCAGACAGCAGAGTTTTCCGAAATATTAGTCCATATCAGAAAGCGGGTGCGAAATTAGCGCGTTTGGGTTACCCTTATGAAATTATAAATAAGGCACTTTCGAGTTTGTTAAATGGGTAAATAGTAACTTGACATTATTTCCAAAAGTATTTAGAATTGTTGGCAGAGCCCTGTCTCTGTTG
>DATMYJ010000110.1:0-2503 GCA_035561015.1 Desulfitobacteriaceae bacterium
AAGGACAGAAATTTGTCTGCAAGCAACAAGTTTCTGCCCTTTTTGCCTTCTTTATAATTAATTCATATGACAAGGGTTGGTTTTCCTTTCCCCATTCGTTAGTTTTAATAAGCAGTCCAGCCGCTATCTGCAACTAGTACATGGCCATTGACAAAACTGGCATCATCTGAAGCCAGAAATAAAGCTATTTTAGCAATTTCCTCAGGTTGACCGGTACGCGGATTCAGAACTAAGCCAGCTGAACATCTTTCCATTCCAAACTTATTTGGTGCAGTAATAGTTGATCCAATATTGGTTGCAACGGCCCCGGGAGCTATTGCATTACAACGTATACCCTTGATTGAATATTGAAAACCGACGTTTTTGGTGAAACCTACAACAGCATGCTTTGAGGCAGTGTAGGTGGCGCCGGCTATACTGCCATGAAGACCCGCGACAGAAGCTATGTTGATAATAACCCCAGCTCCCTTAGCCAAAAATATCGGCAGAACCTTTCTGGTCGATCTCATTACAGAATTAGTATTGACAGCAAAAATTCTCTCCCATAGTTCATCTGTAATATTTTCGGCTGGATCATAATTATCCATAATACCTGCATTATTAACCAGGATATCAACTGTTCCGTAAGTTGTAACGGCGGTATCAATCATTTGCCGGATGTCTTCATCTTTGGCTACATTGGTCATTAATGCGATAGCTGCACCGCCATTGGCCTCAATCTTAGCTGCTGTTTCCTTTGCTCCCGCCAGATTAAGGTCTGACACAACTACATTAGCTCCCTCCTGGGCATATAGTATAGCAATGGCCTTGCCTATACCTGAGGCAGCTCCGGTTATAACTGCTACTTTATCTTTCAGTTTCATACCTGTACTCCTCCCATCTTATTTTGATTTTTTTTTCAATCATATTTGTTTACTAAAGTAAAATAACTTTGGGGGCATTCTTCACTTGGCCAAAATAAACAAGGACAGAAATTTGTCTGAAGCAACAAGTTTCTGCCCTTGTTTTTATGATATGATATACAATCTTGGGATATGTCAGATTGAATAAATAAGGCTCCAACGAACCTTTCTCAACTTCCAACCTTACTTTGCCGGCAACTTCTGTCTCCCATGCCAATCTTCTCACCAGACCTTCATCCATTGCATACCCGCTTACTCATTGCCCATTACAGCTTCACTTCAAATCACACTTGCTTCACTCCAACCTTTCGGCCCTAGCAAACCAAACCTTCATTTCCGCAAGTTCTGTTACAAACTATTTTCTGCGACCTTACCCGGATATAGCAAATCTCTTCGACTTACCGGTTCTTTTGATCTAATGGCATGTTCCGTTTCCATTCTCCGGCTCTGTTGGTTTTCCGTCTTAGGAATTCCTTGGAGCTTATCTATAATAATACCTTATTAGGCTCTTGCGGTCAAAGCCGGAATACAGCCGCATTCGGTGTTATTTTTAAATATTCAGAATATAAAGTCTATTATCTCTCTCATTCTTAAAATAGCGCACGAGATTTTGATGGTGAGAAACAGTCAGTCTCTTTCTAGACGCTTTTGAACTCATTGGGTCATTTCCACATTCCGTCAATCCAACATGTCAAGCAAATATCCATAACCTTTTTCTTCCATCTTTTCCTTTGGAATAAATGCAAGGGATGCACTGTTGATGCAGTATCTTAATCCTCCTGATTTACTTGGACCATCTTCAAAAACATGTCCCAGATGTGCATCTCCTATCTTGCTTCGTACTTCTACTCTTTTCATACCATGGCTGGTATCAGTTAATTCTCTTATTACATTAGGACTTATAGGTTTAGAAAAACTGGGCCATCCACAACCTGATTCAAATTTGTCGCTTGAAGCAAATAGTGGTTCCCCTGTTGTCACGTCCACATATATGCCTTCTTTAAAAGTCTCATTAAACTCATTGCTGAAAGGTGGTTCTGTGGCATTGTTTTGTGTGACATTATATTGCATATCTGTAAGAGTTTTTTTTAAATCCTCTTTAGTCTTTGCTTTGTATTTTAACTGATGATCTTGGGCGTGTTTTGCTTTCTTAAATTTTTCTCTGCCAATATGACAATAGCCATTTGGATTTTTATCTAAATATTTCTGGTGGTACTCTTCTGCAGCAAAGTAATTCTGCAGTGGCATCAGCTCAATTGCGATCGGCCTGTCATAGTTTTTTTGAAGTTCTTTCAAAGAATTAACAATTATTTCCCGGTCTTGATCATCTGTATAATAAATACCAGTACGATACTGTGTTCCTATATCATTACCCTGCCGGTTTTTTGACACAGGATCAATTACATCATAAAAGAGCTTTAATATGAAGTTCAAGCTTACTTCATCCGAGTTATACAATACTTTGACTGTTTCTGCATGACCAGTTTCTTTATGGCAGACATCTTCATACCTTGGGTTCTTCGTTTTGCCGTTTGCGTAACCTACCTCTGTCTCAACAACCCCTTTTACTGAAGAAAAGTATTTTTCAATTCCCCAAAAAC
>DATMYJ010000111.1:0-2900 GCA_035561015.1 Desulfitobacteriaceae bacterium
ATATGATTTCGCATATTCTTTTTAACAGTCCCCTCCGAAGCCTCAGACAGGACAGCCTGAAAAGCAGGAAAGGTCAGGCTGCTTTATGGGTTTATGGCATTTCCGGCGACCTGCCAATAGTTTTGCTGGTTATGAGAAACACTGAAGATGTCAATATATTATACGAAATTCTGGCGGCTCATGAATATTGGCGCATTAAGGATCTGAATGTTGACTTGATAATACTTAGTGAAGAAGAAAACAGCTATTTGTTGCCGCTGTTTTCCTTAGTTTCTGAAATTGTCTCTGCAGCGCAGAAATATTTTCCCTTGGATATTGAGGGGAAAATTCACATCTTAGATAAGAACAAAGTTGCTGATGAAGATGTGGCCCTGCTCAATACAATCTCCAGAATAGTTCTTGCAAACGATGGAGGCACTTTAAGCGACCAGATGTCCGCCCAGAAAGTCCTTCCTCTTCCCTTGCCCAGGATATGGAAAGCGAGTCCCAAAGCCTATCCGCTCTTGTCTCCAGCTCATCTTGAACTTAATCACTTCAATGGTTGGGGCGGCTTTAGCCCTGACGCAGGGGAATATGTCATCCAGCTGGAGCAGGATCAATACACTCCTGCTCCCTGGATCAATGTGATAGCAAACCAGAAATTCGGTTTTCTCGTCTCCGAGTCGGGGGGTGGATATTCCTGGTGTGAAAACAGCCATGAGAATAAGCTTTCCACATGGTCCAACGACCCTGTCTGTGATGATCCGGGTGAAGTTATCTATATCTGTGATGGTGATACCGGCGAGTTATGGACTGTCACAGCACTGCCTGTAAGAGAGGCTGAAACATATGTCATAAGGCACGGTTTTGGATATTCCGTATTCGAGCATACCAGCCATGGAATCGGGCAGCAGCAGGTACAGTTTGTGCCTTTGGATGAAATGGTCAAAGTAAGTATTATGAGACTGACAAACCATTCAGAGGAAACAAGGAATTTAACGTTGACCTACTATATGCGTCCGGTGCTGGGTGTGACAGATCAAGATACTGCAATGCATATAAAAACAAGCCGCAGTAAGACCGGAGCCATCCTGGTCGAAAATCCCTATAATGAAGAGTTCCCGGGAAAGGTTTGTATCCTGGATGTTTCCAGAGAAGACCGCAGTATAACTGGAGATAGAAAAGAATTCTTCGGCTCGGGTGATCTGTTATCTCCCGAAAGCCTGCAAAGAGTTAATTTGTCAGGTACAACAGGGGCAGGCTTTGATCCGTGTGCGGCTCTCCAAGTCAAGCTCACGCTAAATCCAAATGTAAGTGAACAGGTAGTTTTTGTCTTAGGAATGGCGGACAATCAGGAAGCAGCAGAAATTAGCGCCGGCAAATATTTAGATGCAGCCAATGCGCTGCAAGCTTTGGCAGTGGTGCGGGATTTCTGGCAGAAAAAGCTTTCACTTGTGAAGATCCATACCCCCGCAGATTCTATGGATTATCTAATGAATGGATGGCTGCAGTACCAGGTCATGTCGTGCAGGTTGTGGGCCAGATCTGCCTTTTACCAGTCAGGCGGAGCCTTCGGCTTCAGAGACCAGCTGCAGGACAGCTTGTCCATTGCTCATATCTGTCCGGAAATAAGCAGGGCCCAGATCCTGCTCCATGCAAGACATCAATTTGTGGAAGGCGACGTCCAGCACTGGTGGCATGAGCCGACCGGCAGAGGGATCCGTACCCGTTTTTCAGACGACCTGCTCTGGCTTCCTTATGTTACAGCAGAATATATCAGGATTTCCGGCGATATGGCCATCTTGGAGGAAAGACTGCCTTATCTTGAGGATGATTTGCTGAAAAGTGATGAAACCGAAAAATATGGAAAACCTTCTGTTTCCAAGATTGATGAGACTTTATATGAGCATTGTCTCAAAGCCATTGAAAAATCCCTCAGTTTCGGGCAGCATGGACTTCCCCTGATGGGCTCGGGTGATTGGAATGACAGTATGAATACAGTCGGATATAAGGGCCGGGGCGAAAGCGTTTGGCTGGCCTGGTTTATGATTTCAGTTCTTGATAAATTTTCGTCTCTGTGCCGACAAACAGGAGAAGAGGAGAGGGCTTCAAATTATGAGGAAATTAAAAGAAAAATAGCGGCAGCAGTTGAGCAGAATGCCTGGGATGGCAGTTGGTACAGGCGGGCCTATTTTGACGATGGTACGCCTCTTGGTTCTATCCAGAACACCGAGTGCAAAATCGATGCCATTGCCCAAGCCTGGTCGGTAATTTCCGGAGCAGGGAATCCGGAAAGAGCTTTGCTGGCGATGAATTCTCTGGAAAACTATCTGGTACAGTGGGAAGATGGTCTGATCAAGCTCCTGACGCCGGCCTTCGACCAGGGAGATCTCGAACCGGGATATATAAAAGGCTATCTGCCCGGAGTAAGGGAAAATGGCGGTCAGTACAGCCATGCCGCTGTCTGGGTCGTTATAGCGTATGCCTTACTGGGAGACGGTGATAAGGCCGGGCAGTTGTTTGAGCTTCTGAATCCGGTCAACCATACCCGCAGCCAGAAAGAATGCCTGCGTTACAAGGTCGAGCCGTACGTGATGCCTGCTGACGTCTATGCTCTCCAACCTAGTGCCGGGAGAGGCGGCTGGACTTGGTATACAGGTTCAGCTGGCTGGATGTACCGTGCCGGGCTGGAGTACACACTCGGTTTTCAGAAGAACGGCAATTCTGTGATCATGAATCCATGCATTCCGAAAAAATGGACGGAATATTCCATCGAATATCAATATATCAATACAATGTACTCCATCAAAATTAAAAACCCTGAGAGAATAAACAAGGGAGTAAAGTATATTTCAGTAGATGGCAAGATTTACAATGAAAATGTGATCCCTCTTGTTAATGATAGGAAAAATCATAATGCT
>DATMYJ010000112.1:0-6807 GCA_035561015.1 Desulfitobacteriaceae bacterium
ATTTATGCCTTCAGCTTTTTTATTTACACCAATTTTATTGCTTGCGGATTTACAATAAGTCTGTGCCAGGATATCAAGTATTGAGGGGGGAGATAAATGGCTGATATGATTTTGGGTGGTGTTGTTGCCTTAGGTCTTCTGATCTATCTTGTTTACTCACTGATGAAAGCGGAGGAATTATAATGGAAAGTCTCGATCTGATCCAAATAATATTTTACATTATTCTGCTGATCGCTTTGGCCATTCCTCTGGGCTGGTATATGGCTAAGGTCTTCCAGGGTGAGAAAACCTTTCTGGATAGAGTAATGGGACCTCTGGAAAAGTTGATTTACCGTTTATGTGGAATTGATCAGGAAAAAGAAATGAGCTGGCGGGAGTATGCCGCAGCACTTCTGGTCTTTAATTTTCTGGGGATTATCTTGCTGTTTTTGCTCCTTTTATTTCAGGGTTCCTTACCTCTTAATCCCCAGGGGTTTGGAGGATTGCACTGGGATTTAGCTTTGAATACGGCGGTTAGTTTTATCACCAACACTAACTGGCAGGCCTATGGCGGGGAAGCAACTATGAGCTATTTCAGCCAAATGGCCGGGTTGACGGTACAGAACTTTCTCTCAGCGGCGACAGGTCTGGCTGTGGCGGTTGCCTTGATCCGGGGTCTCAGCCGCCGCAAGGCCAATTCCATAGGTAACTTCTGGGTGGATATCACCCGTTCGATTCTGCGGATATTCCTGCCCCTGTCCCTGATAGGAGCCTTGCTCCTGGTTTCCCAAGGCGTAATTCAGAACTTGTCTCCCTACCTTACTGTGCCGGCCCTGCAGGGAGCAAGCCAGACTCTGGCAATGGGACCGGTGGCTTCCCAGGAAGCGATCAAGCTTATCGGGACAAACGGCGGCGGTTTCTTTAATGTTAATTCTGCTCATCCTTTTGAAAATCCGACTCCTTTCAGTAATCTCCTGGAGATGATCTACCTGCTGCTTATACCCGTGGCCTTAACTTTTTCCTTCGGCAAAATGTTAAAGGACCGCAAACAGGGCAGGGTTATACTGGTGGCCATGTTAGTCTTATTCATATTGATGCTGGGAATAACTTATAGTTCGGAACTGGCAGGTAATCCTTTGGTCGGCAAGGTCGGCTTAACAGGTTCTTCGGCGATGGAAGGAAAGGAAGTAAGGTTTGGCATAGTCAACTCAGCTTTGTTTGCTGTGATCACGACGGCGACCTCATGCGGGGCGGTCAACGCCATGCATGACAGCCTTACTCCTCTGGGCGGGCTGCCGACACTGCTGCAGATTATGCTGGGTGAACCTGTTTTCGGCGGTGTGGGGGCAGGTTTGTACAGTATGTTATTGTTTGTGGTTCTGACTGTCTTTATCGTTGGTCTGATGGTCGGCCGAACGCCGGAATATCTGGGTAAAAAAATAGAATCTTTTGAGATCAAGATGGCTATCCTGGCGGTGCTCATACCATCAGCTTTAATCTTATTGGGCAGTGCTTTAGCGGCCGTTATTTGGCCGGGAACCTCATCAATCTCTAACCCCGGTCCTCATGGCTTGAGTGAAATGCTCTATGCCTTTGCCTCTGCCGCAGGGAATAATGGCAGTGCCTTTGCCGGGCTTAATGCCAATACCGTTTTTTACAATGTTGGACTGAGCATTGTTATGCTTCTTGGCCGCTTTGGTGTTATCCTGCCGGTGCTGGCTATAGCCGGAAGTATGGTTGGCAAGAAAACAACCCCGGCCGGTGCCGGAACTTTTCAGACAACCGGAAGCCTGTTTTCCGGTCTCCTGGCCGGAGTAGTTTTAATCGTGGGGGCTTTGACCTTTTTCCCGGCCTTGGCGCTGGGACCCATAGTTGAACATCTGCTCATGCTGGCGGGCAAGGTCTTTTAGAGGGAGGTAGAGAACTGTGACTACAAGTACAGGATCAAGTTTCAGCCGTCCGATTTTCGTCAAGGCTGTGAAAGAATCATTTGTGAAACTAAATCCTAAGGCCTTGTGGACTAACCCGGTAATGTTAGTTGTGGAGGTCTTGGCGCTCTTGACCACTTATTTCATGCTCCGAGATATTGCAGCCGGTCAGTGGCCAGACTTCTGGTTTGATGGTCAGATCGCCTTCTGGTTATGGCTTACCGTTCTTTTTGCCAACTTTGCCGAGGCTCTGGCTGAAGGCAGAGGAAAAGCTCAGGCTGAAACCCTGAGGAAAACCAGGAGTGAAACGATCGCCAAAAAATTAGTGGGCGAGAAAATCGAAAACATTGCCGCGTCTGAACTGCGCAAGAATGATTTAGTAATGGTGGAGACCGGAGATTTCGTCCCCGGCGATGGCGAAATTATTGAAGGGATAGCTTCCGTGGATGAAAGTGCCGTGACCGGGGAATCTGCGCCGGTAATCCGGGAATCAGGCGGGGACCGCAGTGCTGTTACCGGTGGTACCAGGGTGCTTTCCGACTGGCTGAAAGTAAAGATCACCGCCAATCCGGGTGAGACATTCCTTGACCGCATGATCAGCCTGGTCGAAGGAGCCAAGCGTCAAAAGACTCCCAATGAAATTGCTTTAACCATTTTATTAATCGGCTTAACCCTGATTTTTTTACTGGCGGTGGTTACCCTGGAACCGTATGCCATTTACTCCGGGGCCAGGTTATCAATCCCGGTATTGGCGGCCTTAATGGTCTGCCTGATTCCCACTACCATTGGCGGTTTGCTTAGCGCCATAGGGATAGCCGGGATGGACCGCTTGTTAAAACGCAATGTCCTGGCTATGTCCGGGCGGGCGGTAGAAGCTGCCGGGGATGTGGGTGTGCTGCTTTTGGATAAGACCGGAACCATTACCCTGGGGAACAGGATGGCGACGGAATTTGTGCCGGCGCCAGGTGTTTCGGTGGCCGAATTAGCAGATGCTGCCCAGTTGTCTTCCCTGGCGGATGAGACTCCGGAGGGTCGCAGTATTGTTGTCCTGGCCAAGGAAAAATATAACCTGCGGGAACGGGATATAGCCGCTATGGGTGCCAAATTTATCCCCTTCAGCGCCTTCACCCGGATGAGCGGTGTCGATTTACAGGGCCGGGAAATCCGCAAAGGCTCTATGGATTCTATCGAAAAATACCTGCAGGAAAAAGGGGGAAAAATGGCTCCGGAATTGAAAGCGGAGACCGAAGATATCGCTAAAAAAGGCGGCACACCGCTGGTAGTGGCTGAGGGCGATAAGGCTTTGGGGGCTATCTGCCTGAAAGATATCGTTAAGGGTGGTATAAACGAAAGGTTTTCCCAGCTTCGCCAGATGGGTATAGAGACTGTAATGATTACCGGGGACAATTACCTGACTGCAGCTGCCATTGCGGCGGAAGCCGGGGTTGATGATTTCCTGGCGGAGGCTACACCTGAAGCCAAATTAAAATTAATCCGGGAATATCAAGCCAAAGGTCATTTGGTGGCGATGACCGGGGATGGAACAAATGATGCTCCTGCCTTAGCCCAGTCCGATGTAGGCGTAGCCATGAACAGCGGCACACAGGCTGCCAGAGAAGCCGGTAATATGGTGGACCTGGACAGCAACCCCACCAAGTTAATTGAGATTGTGGAGATCGGCAAACAGCTCTTAATGACCAGAGGGTCTCTGACCACTTTCAGTATTGCCAATGATGTGGCCAAGTACTTTGCCATTATCCCTGCTCTGTTTATTGTCACCTATCCTGAATTAGGGGTTTTAAATATCATGAGGCTGGCTACTCCTCAGAGTGCCATACTTTCAGCAGTTATTTTTAACGCTTTGATCATTGTCGCTCTGGTGCCCCTGGCTCTGCGAGGAATAACCTACCGTCCTTTGGGGGCCAATGTCATCCTGCGGCGCAATCTCCTGATTTATGGCCTGGGCGGACTGATTGCTCCCTTTATTGGCATTAAACTGATTGATCTGCTTTTGGTTTTCTTGGGTTTAAGCTGAAGTCGGGATCAGATTCCAGACAGGATTCTGACAGAGATCAGATCATGAGATCAGGTTATGAGTTTAGTTTAATTGATATTATCCCAGATCTTGGTAATAGTGCGGAAGCACTTAGGTTATTTTGGTCTATTCGGAAAGGGTGAGAAACATGCTTCAAGCAATAGGTAAAGCCTTAAGAGTATTGCTGGTGATGACCTTGTTAACCGGGATTGCCTATCCTATGGCAGTCACAGGCCTGGCGCAGGTTATTTTTCCGAAACAGGCCGACGGGTCTTTGCTAAATAAGGATGGGATGCCAATTGGTTCCTCTCTTATCGGACAAAACTTCAGCGATTCCCGTTATTTTCAAAGTCGTCCCTCAGCGGCAGGTCAGGACGGTTATGATGCAGCCAATTCCAGTGGGTCGAATAAAGGACCGACTAATAAAGCTTTTCTGGATACAGTTACCAAGCGGGCGGCATTAATTCGAGCAGAAAACGGCTTATCTGCCAATATTTCGCTGCCTGGTGATCTGATCACAGCTTCAGCCAGTGGCTTGGATCCACACCTTAGTCCCGAGGCTGCCCGCATCCAGGTGGCCAGAGTAGCCAGGCTCCGGAATCTCAGTGCAGCAAAGGTCCAGGAACTTGTTGACCGCTATACAGAGAACAGGCAGTTCGGTTTTCTGGGTGAACCGCGGGTCAATGTCTTAAAATTAAATCTCGCTTTGGATTCTTTATAAGTTAGGGGATTTTTAAATGCCGAAAGAGAAACGGGTGGACCCGGACGAACTGCTGGCCAGTCTGGAGAAGGAGGGTCAGGGAAAACTGACGATTTTCCTGGGGGCTGCCGCCGGGGTCGGTAAAACTTATGCCATGCTGGAAGCTGCCCAGGACAGACTAGCGGAAGGTATCGACGTTATTGTCGGTCTTGCGGAAACTCATGGTCGGGCTGAAACCGAGGCCCTGCTGCAGGGTTTGCCGGTTATCCCGACAAAACCGCTGGAATACAAAGGCAGAACTTTTTACGAAATGGACCTGGATGCTATTCTGGCCCGTCGGCCCCAGCTTGTCCTGGTGGATGAACTGGCCCATACTAATGTAGCAGGTTCCCGGCACAAAAAACGTTATATGGATGTCGAGGAATTATTGGCAGCAGGCATCAATGTTTATTCCACCTTAAACATCCAACACCTGGAGACCATGAATGATATCGTCGCCCAGATAACAGGGGTCAAAGTGCAGGAGACTATTCCGGATAGGGTCCTGGAAAGCGCCTCCCAAATTAAATTGATTGATATCCCGCCTGAAGACTTAATTCAAAGGCTGAAAGAAGGCAAGGTTTATATTCCCGGCCAGGCAGCCAAGGCTTTGGATAAGTTCTTTCGTCCCGGCAATATCAATGCTCTCCGGGAGCTGGCTCTGCGCTATACCGCCCAACGTGTGGATCACCAGATGGAATCCTATATGCGTGTCCACGGCATTCCCGGTCCCTGGCCCACTGGGGAAAAAATTTTGGTTTGTATCAGTGCCAGCAGTTTTTCTGCCCAGTTAATCCGGGCGGCCAAACGCATGGCGGAGAGGCTGCAGGGGGAATGGTTTGCGGTCCACGTTGTATCGTCCCGCGGCGTTCAGACCAGTGAGGCTGAAAAAGACTCACTGGCCAATAACCTTCGATTGGCAGAAAAGTTAGGTGCCGAAATCATAAGTCTGACAGGAAATGATGTGGCTGACGAAATTTTGGAGATTGCCCGAAAGCACAATGTGTCCCAGATAATTATCGGAAAACCCGAGCATACCCGTTTTTGGGAACTTATTCACGGTTCTGTGGTAGACAAAGTGATCCGGCATAGTCAGGGTATCAGTATCCATGTCATTCCCGGGAGCCAATCGGAAACAGGACAAAATAAAGCAGCTGTTCCCCGCCAAAGTCAGAAATTTTCTGTCCTGCCCTATTTGCTATCAATTGCCATGACGGCCCTATTAACTTTGCTCATTTTTCCTCTTGGTTCTTTTCTTGGCTTAGTTGATATTGCCATGCTCTACCTGGTACCTGTTTTATTAAGTGCAGCCCTCTGGGGGAAATTACCTGCTGTTGTTACTGCTGCAGTGGGAGTGATAACCTTTGATTTCTTTTTCGTGCCGCCTGTTTTTACTTTCACTGTAGCGGATATTCATTATCTCCTCAGTTTTATGATTTTTATGCTGGTGGGCCTGATTACCGGAACTCTCTCGGCCAGGCTGAAAGAACAGATAAATTATTCAAGGCAGCGGGAAAACCGGATCTCGGCCCTGTATGCCCTTAGCCGGGATATCGCCGCCGAGCATAAACTGGATGTTGTCTTAAAAAGCATTGCCGATAATGTAGCCAGTACCCTGGAAGGCCAGGTTGTTTTGCTCCTGCCTGATGAAAGTGCCAAATTGGTCTTGCAGGCAGTATCCGAAGCCAATGATTTCCTGGATAGCAGCGAATTGGCAGTAGCTGCCTGGGTATATAACAGAGGACAAAGTGCCGGGAAAGGCACGGAAACCTTGGGCTCGGCTGCGGCACTCTATATACCCTTAATCACGGAGCAGGGGACGCAGGGGGTCTTAGGCATTTGTTTCAATAATACTGAGACTCAATATGACCCGGAAAGAATCCGGCTTCTGGAAGCTTTCTGTGGCTTGGCAGCCTTAGCTATCAACAGGATCAAATTGGCGGAACAAGCCAGAGAGGCCTCTGACCTTGGCAGATAAAATGGAAAGGAATACTGGCGGCGGTTACCCGGCCGTCATATTTTAAGATCATGATGCAAATACCCACCAGTCTGTCAATACCGATTTGTCGCAGCGATTACGGCAATAATAATGCCATGGCATTGCTGATTGGCATGCTATCTAAAAC
>DATMYJ010000113.1:0-4245 GCA_035561015.1 Desulfitobacteriaceae bacterium
ATTATCAATTATGGTCAACACATTCATCCACCACCTTCATCAAAGCCTGAGCCTTATGGAGTGTTTCCTGATACTCCATTTCCGGCTGGGAATCGTATACTATACCAGCTCCGGCCTGCACGCAGACCTGCCCGGGAGTAATTCTCAAGGTCCTGATCGTAATGCAAAAATCCACGTCTCCGTTCCAGCGCACTATTCCCAGAGCCCCGCCATAGGCCCCTCTGGTATCTGTCTCCAGCTCCTGCAGAATTTCCATGGCTCTCACTTTGGGAGCGCCGCTTAATGTTCCTGCCGGGAAAGTAGCCTGGAGGGCGGATAAACCGTCATAAGGAGGCTGCAGATCTCCTTCAACTGTGGAAACCAAATGCATAACATGGGAGAAACGTTGGACATCAGAATATTGGGTCACTTGGACACTGCCATAGCTGGCAACCCGTCCTATGTCATTACGCCCTAAATCGACCAGCATGGCATGTTCGGCATTTTCTTTGATATCCTGTTTCAGTTCTTCCGCCAACTGCTGGTCTTCGGCTGAGGTTTTTCCCCTGGGCCGGGTGCCGGCAATGGGCCGGGTACTGATCCGGGAGCCTACAGTAGAAACTATTAATTCCGGGGAACTTCCTACCAGGGTTTCCTCTTCGCCCTGAATGCAGAACAGATAAGGAGAAGGATTGAGAACCCGCAGTTTACGGTAGAAAGTCCAGGGAGAGAAACCTGCCGGGCGATAAAATTTCTGGGAAAAAACTGCCTGGAAAATATCCCCGGCCCGGATGTACTCCTGAATGCGCAAGACATTGCTGACGAAAGTTTCTTTGGCCATGTTGGTTTGCCATTTTTCATTCAGGCTGATTGCCGCCGGTTTGCCGGCCTTCGCTGCGCACTTGGCCGCTGGCTGCGGGAGCTGCTCTTGAAATTCCGCAGTCAAGGCAGTCATCTTCTTTTGAATGGCGCTTTCCCAGACTGCCAGGGATTGCAGAACATCCTCAGCCTCTTCTCCGAATATCTCCAGAACCAGGCGTTTGGTCTGGGGCAGGAGAACTACATTGACCGGACAAAGTCGGAAAAAGAATTTAGGATTGGATTGGGCTGTTGAAGGTCTCTGCCATTGCAGTCCCCATTCGTAATCAAGATATCCGATCAGACCGCTTTCCATATGAGTACTCAAATCTGTCGGGCCGGAATCCGCCTCGGAGCCGATGGCCTGTTTTTCCCCGCTATCCTGCAGGATCGGATCCAGCAGAGCACAGCCCTCTTTCCAGGCCTGCATAAAGCGGCGTAAATCAGCGAGCGGTTCCTGTCCTGTCTGTTTCTCACCTTTTATGATCCAGCCGCTGCCAAATCCCAGATAGGAACGTTCGGTCTTGCCCTCTTTACCCTCAAGAAGATTCATGCACGGCTGCCCTAATTCCTGGCCTAATTGGACTAAAACTAAAATTAATTCACTTTGAAATTCCGGTCTGGGATCCAGCTCCCATTCCCGTCTGCATACCAACATCACTCTCACCTGCTCTCTCGCTCATATCTTGTATCCGAAGTCACGAACAACTTTTCAGCAAAATTTAAACATAAAAAAACCAGCACTCAAATGAGCACTGGTTGGATTTCCAAATACCAACTGACAGCGTCCTCATCTCAGCTCAGCTCAACTCATCTACGCTCTGCTCTGATTCTTTTCCTCAACTATGCTGTTACTAAAATTCTGACCTATTCTCTGCTGTTAAACTTAACTATACTGGCTTCTCTTGGCTTCCAATATTCAGAACAGACAGCTCACTCCCGGCTGCCCCATCCTGCTTAAGATCACTCAATTGTTAATATTATAGCGGAAATTTCTCCATTATTCAAGTTATATTACTAGATTTGCCCAGGATAATTTCCTCTGAATTCTTTAATGATTTGACTAGCAACTGTTCTTCAATAAACATAATTAATATTCTCAGGTCACCAGATCCTTACGCAGGGATACCGCCTTATGTAAATAAACGTGTTTTATCTCCTTTTGGCTGAGTAAGGTATTAACATGGAGCAGAACCCTGATACATAACTGGATAGATCCCGGGACGGGAATTTCCGTGGCACAAAGCATGGGAACTCTCTCCCAGCCAATTTCCCGGGCACTTGATGCTGGAAAATAAGCATTTAAATCAGTAGTAACCGTAAACAGGGCACTGATAACATCTTCCAGAGATATTGAATTTTCAGTAATGAGCGCCTGCAGCAACTCCTTGGTTGCCATTCTGATCTGTTCAGCACTATTTTCTTCTACCGTAGTAGCTCCCCTTATTCCCCTAACACACATCTGGATCAATAACCCCCTATTTTTTATTTTATTCTCAATCATTATCATAGTAGTGAACCATTAGCAAAATCTGCAGCATAGGCAAAGCTTGCAAAGGGATAGCGATTGATTTATTCCCATTTGGGTGCAACCCGGTGTCCCAGTCCGATAGCAATCTCATCCAAATGCAGTAAGCCTACCCCTACAAAAATAGCCACGCTCAGATGCTCATCCCGGCGAGCTATAGCAATCTTACCCCCGATATTCAGACCCAGGGCTTTGGGCATTATCTGAGTTAAAGCTTCCCGAGTCGCTCCGGCAACAGCCCCTTCATCGCCATGGGTTTCCTTGATCACGCCTTCGCGCTTGGCCGAAACAACCGCCCTCTCCACTATTTTCCTGATAGCACCGATATACTCACCGCCGTAATCTGCGGCCGCTGTTCTCGTTCCTTCGCGGGCATACTGCTCTTTCAAATGAATTTCTTCTTCCCTGCTTTCGCTCATAGCCATGTGCAGAGCCGCAGTGGCAACTTTTTTACTCTGAGCAATCATCATCTTTCTTCCTCTCTGCCTTTCTGCCGGACTGTTGAGAATAATATTCAACATCACTCACCCTATATCCTGCCTAAAAAAGACACCCTCTGGTGTCTTCAATTAAGTCTGGGCCATAACATATTCTCCCGCAGCCCGTCCGGCTCGGTAACCCATTGCAAAAGCCGCCTGGAGATTATAGCCGCCGGTAACCCCATCGACATCAACTACCTCCCCGGCCCAGTAAAGACCGCCTACGATTTTGGAAGCCATAGTCTTGGGATTGATCTCTTTGACTTCTACTCCGCCGGCTGTTACTATAGCGGCGGCCAGAGGCAGGACTGCTGTAACTGTTAAGGGCAGTTTCTGGAACAATGACCCGAGTTTTCTTCTTTCCTCCCGGGTAATTTGGTGCACAACCCGCTCGGGACTGACCCCGGAAAGTCTGATTATTACGGGAATAAGGCTTTTGGGCAGCAGATCGTTCAGGGCATTTTTGAATTGTTTATTGCTGCAGGCCTGAAAATCCCGCTGCAGGCGTAAATCCAATTGTTCTGCTTTAAGAGCGGGTTTTAAATTGATCTCCAAACGAACCTCCTGACCCTGAGCCAGGGCTTCCCCGGCCAAACGGCTCAGGGTGAGAATAATGGGACCAGAGACTCCGAAATGAGTAAAGAGCATCTCCCCAAATTCGCTGGCCTGTTTTTTGCCGGCAAACCAGAGAGTGGCCTCGACGTTGCGCAAAGCCAGACCCTGAACCTCTCTGACCCAGGTTTCCGCTGTCCGCAAAGGAACCAGAGCCGGCTGCAGGGGGGTGACCTGATGCCCAGCCTGCCTGGCAAAACGATAACCATCGCCTGTGGAACCTGTAGCCGGGTAGGATGCCCCACCGGTACAGATAATGACTGCCTTGGCTGTCAGAATTTCCCCACCGGCCAGACGTACTCCCTTAACCCGTCCCTCCTCGAGCAGAATCTCCTCTGCTGCCGTACCGGTCCGGATCTCAACTCCTGTTTTGCGCAGGAATTTTTCCAAAGCTGTGACAATGATCCGCGCATCGTCGGAAACCGGAAAGACCCTTCTCCCGCGTTCCACCTTTGTCTCCACTCCCAAATCAGCAAAAAAGCGGCGTAAGCTGAGATTATCGAATTCGCGCAGGACACCCTGCAGAAAGCGGCCATTGCCGGGATAATGCCTGATAAATTCTGCTATATTTTCATCGTTGGTCAGATTGCAGCGACCTTTACCGGAAATAGCAATCTTTTTGCCCAGAACTTCCATCTTTTCGAGCAGTAAAACTTTTACTCCCCCTAAAGCAGCTTGTCCAGCAGCCATCATTCCGGCTGCCCCCCCGCCTATTACGATCAACTGTTCGAGCGGCATCTTGCTTATCCTCTTCATTCTTACTATTTTTATATTAACTGCAAACAGCAC
>DATMYJ010000114.1:0-2370 GCA_035561015.1 Desulfitobacteriaceae bacterium
AGAATAGACAAGCTGTTAAGGCAATTGAGGTGCTTAATTATGTATATTAAAAGAGCTGCTGAAGATGTCGTGAAGCAAATTACAAAGCAATTTGGTGTGCTGTTAATTACTGGCCCCAGGCAGGTCGGTAAAACTACTTTGCTGCAAAAGCTGGCAGCAAAAGAGCGGAAATATGTCACTTTGGATGATCCCGCTGTCAGACTGCTTGCTAAAAATGACCCGGCATTGTTTATGCAGCGCTATACGCCTCCGCTAATTATTGATGAAATTCAATATGCCCCGGAGATCTTACCCTATATAAAAATGAATGTGGATTCCTCTAAACGCAAGGGAGATTTTTGGCTTACCGGATCTCAGGTATTTCAAACTATGAAGAATGTCAGTGAATCCCTTGTCGGCAGGGTGGGTATTATCGAACTTCTCGGGCTTTCCAACAGCGAAATAAATGGTACAAAATCCGAACCATTTCTACCAGATCCTGAAAAGTTGCTGGCAAAAATCAACCATGTAAAAAGAATGGATTTAATGCAAACCTATGCCCGTATTTTTAAAGGAAGTATGCCTGCCTTGTATGCCGGGGAGATCGACTTGGAGACCTACTACAAATCCTATGTTAACACTTATCTGCAAAGGGATATTAAAGATTTGACTCAAGTAGCGGATGAAATGTCTTTCTATAACTTTATGACGGTTGTCGCCGCAAGGACTGCCAAGCCTGTGGTGTATGAAGAAATTGCCAAGGAGGCAGGAATCAGTGCCCCGACAGCGAAAAAATGGCTGTCAGTCCTGGTGTCCTCAGGCCTTGTGGCCCTGGTGCAGCCCTACTCGAGCAATATCTTAAAAAGAACTGTAAAAATGCCGCTTCTGCACTTCCTTGATACCGGTCTTTGTGCCCATCTCCTGAAGTGGGGAAATGCGGAAACCTTAGAGCGGGGAGCAATGGCCGGGGCATTTTTCGAAAGCTATGTTTTTTCGGAAATCTACAAGAGCTGGCTGAACGCCGGCAAAGTACCGCCGCTCTATTATTATCGCGATAAAGATCAGAAGGAAATTGACTTGCTTATTTGGCAAGACGGAACACTCTATCCGCTTGAATCAAAAAAGTCGGCTTCCCCCAGAGCCGAATCAATCAAACCTTTCAAGGTATTAGATCCACTTTCCGATCCCGAGAGATTTGGAGAGCTTGCCCGGCTAAAAATAAATATCGGTACCGGAGCCGTTGTCTATATGGCCAATGACCTTTTACCCCTGGACAAGAAAAATTGGTCTGTCCCCGTTTGGCTGATCTAAATTTTCAAATTAGGCTGTTAAAAGTCTATCCAGCATCAGTTCCGGAAACCCTCAGAACCTCATTTACAAACTGGTCAAGGATATCCGAATTTGAATTAAGTATCCCTGCTAAATCCCCCACCTCCCCCACAGTCAAAGATTCGTCTCTTACCTGCCACTTACCTCAGGGATAGCGAACCTTCTCCCCTCTTCCTATGTACCAAAAGTGTCACGATATAACCAGGTGGGTTTTAGGAGTGACACTTTTGGTACACTTAATAATGACAAAACCTAAGCTGGTTAACTGAGGTATCCAAAAACAGACTATGTATTAGACCCTTAAATAGGGCCTTTTCATGTGGTTAAGAGAAAAATGTATTTTAGCTTTGATGTTGGCACGCATCTTGCTTTTAATATTAGTGAAAGTGAATTCATTCACATAGTGTTCTTTATTAGTGAAGTCATTTATAGTTTATTGGCAAATGTCATCAATTCGGGATTATGCCTTAAGGGGGTTGAGCTACCAATTGGGTTTAAAATATAACCATGAAGACAAAGGATTTAAATATACTAAATGAAAGGACGATAAAAATGAACGAAGCTAAAGACATGACAATTATGAACACCAGATTTGCAGCCTTCAGCACCAGAGAAGCAAATACAGCACAAAAAACTTTTGCCACAAAAGACCTTAAGCAGGGTGAAATATTATGTCTGGAGAAGTTCACGCGCAGTGTCGACGAAGTATATTCTTTGGGTCTCAGTCTGCAGAGCTATTTAGGAGATACCTATCTGGCACTGGATGCTATGAACAAGGCATATAAAAATCTGGCTCTGGGCGAACTAAATGCCAATGAGGAAATACGAAGGCTTGCCAATGCTAATCTAAATCAATTATTGACCTATTTCTATAACAATGGCGGAACAATTATCGAAGCCCCTGTTTCAGAGCAAACCGCTAAGGAGATAAGACCTTTCTTCAATAGAATAATAATTAACTTTTTGGATCAGTTGGATTTCGTAGTAAGTGCCGCTGTCAAAGGCAATATCAGCGCCGAAGAGCTGAAAGAGGCAATCAATAATAACGTTATCGAGTTGTTT
>DATMYJ010000115.1:0-2410 GCA_035561015.1 Desulfitobacteriaceae bacterium
CCTTAAATTATGAACGATTCCTCCGCTGCAGATAATGAGATAATCTTTTTCTTTTAGTATGCTTAAACCAGCGCCGATTTTAAATTGTTCTTCCGGGTTTAGTTCCGGATTCACAGACATGGTAACTACCGGGATATTGGCTTCTGGATATAATAATTTCAGTATTGTCCAGGCACCATGATCGAGACCCCTATGCGAATCAAAATTACTCGGGATCTGTTTATCCCCCAAAGCATCCTGAATCTCTTGAGCCAGACGAACATCGCCTTTTGCCGGATAGGTAACTTTATATAATTCCTTGGGAAATCCGTAAAAATCGTAAATCATATCATAGTTCTGCAAACTGCCAATTAATTGAACCGGAGACTCCCAATGTGCAGAAAAAACAATAATCCCCTTTGGTTTGGAAATCAGCTTCGAATAACTCTTCACATAATCTGTAAACTCGTTTTCTTCCCAGATTATTGTAGGTGCTCCATGCCCAACAAAGATTGATTGCATCATGCCCTCATCCCCTTTGCTTAAGATTCAAAAAACTTGTCTGGCCATTAAGCCTGTATCATGGTGTTAAATCCTTGTCAACAACATAGCATATAAAAAAGGATAAATATATAGAATTACCAGATCTGGGCAGTAAATATTACTTTAGAGAAATGTTCTGCCCTTACCGGAGCCATTATGAATCCCCACATAGCCGCTGCTCGCTTTTTCATTGCTGTCAGCTGTCAAGACATGGTATAGTATTGGTATTATACTGGAGGGATGAAGCACATGTACAATAATATTCTTGAAACAATCGGACATACTCCCCTGGTCAGAATAAACAAGTTAAACCCAAAGACGCATGTCCAGCTGTACGCCAAGCTGGAGGGTTTTAATCCGACTGGAAGTATAAAAGACCGCATCGCCTTAAAAATGATTGAACAAGCGGAAGAAAGCGGCGCAATAACCCATGATAAAACAATAATCGAGCCTACCTCCGGTAATACGGGGATTGGCCTGGCTATGATAGGTGCCGTAAAAGGATATGCAGTCGAAATAGTTATGAGCGAATCGGTTTCCATTGAACGCCGCAAAATGATCGAGGCTTTTGGGGCCAAGACAACCCTGACGGATGCCTCCCAGGGAACTGACGGCGCTATCAGGAAAGCCCACGAACTCTGCCACACTTATCCTGGTAAATACTTTATGCCAAACCAGTTTTCCAATGAGTACAACAAACTGACCCATTATTTCACCACAGCCAATGAAATCTGGGAGGATACCCAAGGAAAAGTTACCCATTTTGTCTCCGCCCTCGGTACCTCAGGAACCATCATGGGAGTAGGAATGGGCCTGAAAAATAAAAATCCTGATATCCAGATTGTAGAAGCCCATCCCGTTCAGGGCCATTACATTCAGGGCCTCAAAAACATGCAAGAGGCTATAGTTCCAGCTATCTATGATCCGACAAAGATTGACAGAAGAGTAATGATTGAATCTGAGGACGCTTTTGCGATGGCCAGAGCCATAGTCTTACAGGAAGGCATCTTTGTCGGGATGAGCAGCGGAGCCGCTATGGTGGCCGCTCTGGAATGCATCAAAGATATAGAGGAAGGCTTTGTGGTGGTACTGTACGCCGACCGGGGCGAAAAATATCTGAGTACGGATTTATTCAAAACATCATCCTGCTGAAATTATTAAGAATCCCAGGAAACCTGCCAAAGCAGGCATTCCAAGGATTCTTTAATAATCTGTACTCTTATTTTTTCTTTAACTCCCGGGCCTTATCCACCAAGGCCTGCAACAGTTGGGAAAGTGCCTTGCGCGTATAATCATCTGTCAAGTTCCCCTCCTGGTCAAACTTTTTATCGGCATTTATTATGAAGACCTCCGGCTTGTTAAGTGCCCAAAGATTGAGCACCACACAAACCTGGCGTAAGTGATATTGAGCACGCGCTCCGCCAAACATGCCAGGAGAAGCACTCATGATTGCCAGGGGTTTACCACTTAATGGCCGCTCTTTATCCCGGGAAGCCCAATCCAGGGCATTTTTCAAGACAGGAGGAATGGAGTAGTTATACTCCGGTGTAGCGATAAGCAGAGCGTCGGCTGAAGCTATTTTCTTTCGGAAGTCTGCCACCACTGAAGGAATTCCTTCAGCTTCCAAATCTTCATTAAAAAACGGGATCAGAGACAGATCCGCCAACTCCAGACTTGCACCCTCAGGCAATAATTCTTTGGCGGCATTTAAAGCTGCCTTGTTGTAGGAATTACGACGCAGGCTTCCACTAAAACCGAGAATATTAATATTCGTATCCATTGAAAATCACCCTCCCCTTACTGATATGACTAATGAAGCAGTTAACTATAGCCATTAATTCTCCATGTTTCTGTAAAGTCCTGCCAATAAAATTTTCTTTCAGTATTC
>DATMYJ010000116.1:0-2418 GCA_035561015.1 Desulfitobacteriaceae bacterium
ATTATATGGAACAAATTCCGGCACTTGTTTCCTTCTGGGATGATAAGGAACACTGGTCCCGAAAACGTTCTGCGGAAAAGAAACGAATGACTTCATAGTAAACGGTAACCTACGCCAGGTTCTGTAATTATATGCCTGGGACGAGAGGGATCATGTTCCAGCTTGCGCCTGATCTGACCGATGTATACCCTCAAGTACTGGATTTCATTTTCATAAGACGGTCCCCAGACCGCACGCAGTAAAGATTTGTGGGTAATAACCTTACCGGAGTTAATTGCTAAATTTCTAACCAACTCATATTCAGTGAGGGTAAGTTTAATTTCGTTGCCATTCCTGGTAATCCGGCGATGGACGAAATCAATGGTCAAATCCCCAAATTGTAAAACAGGCTGTTCTTCTGCTCCGCTGACATGACGCAAGGCAGCTCTAATTCGGGCCAAGAGCTCACCCATACCAAAGGGTTTTGTCACATAATCATCAGCACCGCAGTCAAGGGCTGAAATCTTGACATGTTCCTGTTCCTTAACAGAGAGAATAATGATCGGGACTTTAGACCATTCCCGTAATTGATGCAGAAGTTCTAGGCCATCAATATCAGGCAATCCTAAATCCAAAACAACTAAATCCGGGCTGAACATAGCTGCAGCATCCAGGCCTTCCTTTCCCGTCCCGACATCTTTTACCAGATAACCATGACTGCTTAAAGCAACCCGCAGGAACCGTCGAATCTGTGTTTCATCATCGATAATTAAAATACGCGGCCCATTGTTTTCCATCTTAAACTCCCTCATTCATAGCTGGAACTATACCGCTAAACTGCTGGGTGAGCGGCAAGGTAAACGTAATCGTTACGCCGCCAAGTTTATTGTTTTCGGCCCAAATTTTACCGCCATGTGCTTCCACAAATCCTTTACAAATTGCTAAGCCGAGTCCTGTTCCACTCACCTGGAGCGGGGAACTGAGTCGATAAAATTTATCGAAAACCTTACTTAAATCTGTTTCCGCGATTCCTGAGCCCCGATTAGCGACCGCAATCTCCAGTTGCTCCCCTTGCTGCCGAATAGAAACCACTATTTTGCTGTCAGCATCAGAATATTTGAGTGCATTATCCAACAAATTAATAAACACCTGCTCTATCAAAAGACAATCTGCCTGGATCAACGGCAAATCATCCTGAATGTTGATATCCAGGGGACGACGAATTATGGATTCCCCGAGCCTGTTGATCGCAACCCCGATAATATCCTGAAGATCACACCATTCTTTATTTAATTTCAGCATACCGCTTTCCAGCCGGGCCATATCCAATAGGTTGGAAACAAAGCGGTTCATTCGTTTTGCCCCCTGCAGAATAGTTTGTAATAATTCATTTCTGGCTTCCGGACTATAAATGACATTCTGATCTTCTATTAGCCCGGTAACAGCGCCTATGATTGAAGACAAGGGTGTGCGCAAATCATGAGACAATGAATTAAAGAGCGCTGTCCGTAAACGTTCAGACTCTACTAAAGCCACGGACTCTCTGGCTTGCTCAGCCAGTTTAGTGCGGTTGATGGCTATTGCTGCTAACCCAGCGAAGGCTTCTAATAAAGGAATACGGTCAGGAGCTATTTGAGCCTTACTCTCATTAAAACGTATGCCCAGAACCCCCAGTGTTCCTTGCTCCGTACTCAGCGGCAAATATAAAGCCAAAGCGGTGCCAAGATTATCCATTCCCCTCCCCGCTTTCAGCCCTTTTTCAAATACCCAGTTTGCAACTGCTAATTCCTTTTCATTTAAGAAATTATTGTGTCCGGAATCTTTTTTCATCTCCAATTTTGCTTTTTTATCAGGCAGAAGTAATATTACTTGCCCGTCCAGGGTGCCAGCGACATTGCTGGCTATACTCTCCAAGACAGCATCCATGTTATCGACAGCGGCGATGTCCCTGCTTAAGGCATAGAGAGCTGAAACACTTTTCTCCCGTTGCTGTGAATAACTAACTTGTTTTTTCAAACGGTTAGAAAGAGAGCCGGTAATAAAGCCCACTAACATAAAAATTGCAAAACTTATCAAATAACGGAGATCTTCAACGGTAAAACTATAAATGGGAGGGATAAAAAATAGATCAAAGGTTATCATTCCCATTATGCCGGTAATCACGGCAGGAAGTGTCCCCCAACGAGCGGCACTTAATAAAACTGGCAAGAGATAGAGCAGTGAAATATTAAGCGGCCCTAAAAACTCACTGACAACTGAGATGGCAACAGTCATTAATATCACCATGAGGCCCGATACCAGATATGGTATTACCGGAGAAGAATACCGCTGAGATACGCTGTCCGTTGCCATTATTTATCACCTTCAAAGTCCGCTTTCTCGTCAATCTCCTGTGTTAATTATACCCTTTTCACTTGGACAACAGCTTTATTATATATC
>DATMYJ010000117.1:0-3496 GCA_035561015.1 Desulfitobacteriaceae bacterium
TATCAATAATACGCCTCCGGTAATTTTGATTTACGGTCCTCAAGGTTTGGGAAAAACAACAATGCTGAATTTTCTTTATGAACGAATAAGGCGAGAGGGTGTCAGGACAGAGTTAATAAATGCGCAATCTTTCAGCCGTAAATATGCTTATGCAGCCCAAAATAATTTATTGCCGGTTTTTCGTAAACGATATCGTTCACCTCAACTGTTGGTAATCGACGATCTGCAGATTTTGGCCGGAAAGACCCAAACTTTAAGAGAACTGCTATATACATATGAACATATGACTGAATATGAGGGAAAAATTGTAGTCAGCCTGGAGGCAGATACTCCTAATCTTAATTTCTTAGGAGAAAGCTTGGCTTCGCGTTATTTAGGCGGTTTAGTTTTACGTATCAGACAGCCGGCGAGAGAAGAAATGGTGGACTTTATTGGCTATTATCTTGACAAGAAATATATAAGAATGGAGCAGGATGCAGTTCAATATTTAGCCGGTCTGGTTAATGATCTTCAAATGGTTGCATCTTTTCTTGATAAAGTGTCTGAATCTGCGGCTAAAAAACCTGTGGCAATTACCCTTGAAAATCTTCAGCTATACTGGAGCAAAATGGAGTATATTAACTGTCGCAAGACAGAACCGAAAAATATTATCAGAGTAACGGCTGAAGTAATGGAAATAAGCGAAGAAGATTTGCTTGGTTTTAAGCGAGCCCCAAAAACAGTTGAAGCCCGTCAATTGGCTATTCATGCTGTTCGTCTTCTTTGCCGCAATTCTTACCCGGAAATAGGCCGAATATTTTCACGGGGGCATGGTGCTATAATGTATGCCTGCCGGCAAATAGACAAAAAAATAGCGCAAGATGATACTCTCAGACAAAAACTTGAAGCGATTGTCAAAGTTTTTAGTATATAATGGTTATGATAACTAGGTTGGGATATATTGATAAGATTGCAGCCAGTGTGACAAGTGTGGGTCGAAAATTAATTGGTAATTATTAGTTCATCTAAGGAGGGGACTATTTATGAAAGCTGACCAAGTTAACACCAGCCGTCTGAGTTTGGATTATACAGGAATGATGCAAAATAGTTATAACCCTCAGGGTTGGACAATGGAAAAATTAGAAACTATGCAGTCACAATTAACACTTGCCCATAACTCCTTAATATCTCAAAGGGAAAAAGGCGGTCTGGATTTTTCCAAATTATTAACTGATATGAAACTGTTATTACCTGATTTACTTGAATATGCTTATGAAGTGTCTCGTGATTTTGATTATTTTGTTATCCTGGGTATTGGTGGTTCAGCCCTGGGACCTTTAGCCGTGCAGCAAGCTTTGAATTCTTATTACTACAATGAAATTTCTTTGAGCCAAAATCCAAAGCGTCCCCGTTTTTATGTTTTGGACAACATTGATCCTGACCGTTTTACAGATTTATTGAAGGTGATAAATCCTCAGAAAACAATGTTTAATGTTATAACCAAGTCCGGTGCTACTTCGGAGACAATGGCTCAATTCATGATTATCCGTGACATTTTGCGTCAGATCTGCGGAGCAGATTATCATAAACATATCGTTATCACAACAGATAAGGAAAAAGGCAATCTGGTGCCATTAGTTCGGTCTGAAGGCTATCGCACTTGGGTCATTCCCTCGGGAATTGGCGGACGTTTTTCAGAACTGACCCCAGTAGGATTGCTTCCTGCCGCTGTTTGTGGTATTGATGTCTGCAGTTTACTGGAAGGTGCCCTCTTAATGGACGAGAGGATTCTGGAAAGTGATACGCTTACGAATAATCCGGCCCAACTATGTGCTGCCTTAAGCTTTCTTGCCTGGCAAGAAGGAAAAAACATATCTGTTTTTATGCCTTATGCCGATTCTTTGAAAACGCTGTCTGACTGGTATGCCCAATTATGGGCCGAAAGTTTGGGAAAACGTTATGATCGTCAGGGCAAGGAAGTCCTGACAGGTCAGACCCCGGTTAAAGCATTAGGTGTGACCGATCAACATTCCCAGGTTCAACTTTATATAGAAGGTCCCCGGGACAAGGTATTCACTTTTTTAACCGTAGCGAGGTTTGCTGGGGATCATAAGATACCTTCGGATAAATCCTTACCTGATGATATACAATTTTTGGGTGGACATAGTCTGGCAGAACTGCTGCATGCCGAACAAAAGGCCACAGAATATGCCCTTACTTTAGCAGGGCGTCAACATCGCAAAATAATCATGCCGGAGCTAAATGCCCATACACTGGGCCAACTTCTCTTATTATTGATGTGGGAGACTGCTTACATGGGCGAACTTCTTGATATCAATGCTTTTAATCAGCCCGGAGTTGAAGAAGGCAAAATCGGTACCTTTGCCTTGATGGGCAGAGCTGGCTTTGAAACAAGAAGGCGAGAGATTGAGGAATATGCTAAGACTTTCTTCGTTTTGGAATGAGTATAGTTAAATCTGGTTAAAAGACAAAAAGGGAAAAGGAGCGGATTCTTGTCGTACCTGATCCAGCAAAGCAGGACCACTTCTCGATAAGATTACATGCTTTGCAGTAATATATCATTGGAGAAGAACTGCCGACAAGCAGCAGGAAAGTCTGACGAATCCATGTAAAGTTGGAGGAGCAATGCATCAGTATTTGTTTTTTATCGGGGATTTCCCAATACGTGCTTATGGAGTAATATTTGCTTTGGCTTTTATTCTGGGGACAGGAGTTACTCTGTATTTTATTAAAGCAGAGGGCCGAGAGGAACTGATGGAACCCATGCTGGATTTAGCTCCCGTTTTGTTGTTAGGCGGATTATTGGGGGCAAGATTCTGGCAGGTTTTCTTTTTTGACTGGCCTTACTATCGTCAGTTTCCTGCGGAAATATTGGCCATATGGCATGGAGGACTGTCAATTCAAGGCGGTGTGGCCGGGGCCTTGATAGCGGGAGGAATATATGTTGCCAAGAAGAAATTGCCGTTTTGGGAATTAGCAGATTTAGCTGCCCCAGGGTTAATATTAGCCCAAGCTATAGGACGAGCTGCCAACCTCATGAATGGCGATGCCTTTGGCGGTCCTACCGGAAGTGACTTCGGAATCATTTTTCCTGTGGGAACTATTGCCCGGGCGACTTTTCAGGATCAACCATTGTGGCCGGCTGAAGTCTGGGAAGGACAATTTGATGTAATCCTATTTGCTGTTCTGGTAATCCTGAAATTACGAAAATGGCCATCTGGTGTTATTTTTCTGTTTTATGCCGCATTCTATAATCTGGTCAGATTTTTTCTGGAAAATTTGCGGGGGGACAGCCCCCGTTATATGTTCCAGTGGACAGCTGCGCAATGGACCAGTATGGCTGCCGTGATTACGGCTGTTTTGTTACTTATCTGGAGAGTCCGGAAAACTAGGGTCAACAATAAGCTGCCGGAAAAAATTTCTGAAGATAAGCAGTTTTAGACAGGTCAAACTATTTCATGATATAATTTTATATATCAGGTATAATAAATGTGTG
>DATMYJ010000118.1:0-2271 GCA_035561015.1 Desulfitobacteriaceae bacterium
CTGAAATTCCATTTAAACTGTTGTGTATGTGCTGAAATGAAGAATAATCGCTGACTGATTATGGCTGAAAACAATACGAATAAAGGGATTCGGGTTATCGCAATCGATTTGACTCCGGTGTTGCCGGGCGGTGAAAATGGCGGGGCCAAGATTTTTGTTCTTGAACTTATAAAGTTACTGGCTAATACGCATCGTTCTACGAAGTTTGTCCTTTTTATCAGGGATACGGCTTACAATGAAATCTCGTATCTAAAGCGGCAGAATGTTGTGCTGGTAACTGTCCTTAAAACAATAGGTAAGCCTGAGTTCTATAAAGACGAGGCTAAGCCGGTGTTATACAATACGATGATGAAGTTGGTGTTCGACACAAAAAGAATGTATCGTCGACTTCGCAAGAGTATCAAGAAAAGGTTTCCTGCAAGGGATAAGGCCGTTTCTTTACTAAAAGGGATAAATGCCGATTTGTTATTCTGCCCATTTACCGATCCTGTCTATTACGAGGAGGGTATTCCAACAGTTTGCACTATTTACGATCTTCAGCACAAGACATATCCTGAGTTTTTTGACCAAAGAGAGGTCAAGCATCGAGATAAGGTCATCAAGGATGCCTGCAGTCATGCAGTCTTGTTGGCGTCTATCTCGAATTATACAAAAGAGAGTGTACTAATACATTCGAATCTTACCCCAAACCGTATTCGTACCATATACCTGAGAATGGCACGACGTTTTTCAGGTTCGGAAGAAGAACTTGACGTGCTTAACCGTTTAAAGCTAGAGCCTTCTAAATACCTTATATATCCTGCTAATTTTTGGAAGCACAAGAATCATGAAATGCTTTTTACCGCTTTTGGTATCGCATGCATAAAAGGATTGCCTATTGATGTAAAACTACTGTGTACAGGCGCTCCCATTGAGCGACAACGATGGCTGATAAGGGCGGTCAGAGAAATGGGACTTGAAGATAGAATTGTTTTTTCAGGGTATTTGTCCGATTCAGAATTGTCAAAAGTAATTCTGAGCAGTCTGGGGATTGTTTTTCCATCATTGTACGAAGGGTTCGGGCTTCCGGTAATCGAAGGAATGGCATCTGGTATACCAGTTGCATGCAGCAATATATGTTCTTTGCCAGAGGTTGCCGGAGAAGCAGCTATTCAGTTTGATCCAAGAAAGCCTGATGACATTGCAGACGCCATTATAAAGATGTCAATCGAACAAGAATTAAGGAATAAACTAATCGATGCGGGGCTGGAACGTGCAGAGCTGTTTGCAGACTCGGAACTGATGGCGAAAGAGTATTGGAAAATATTTGTTGATGCTATTGAATATAATAATGATGAAAATCGCGATGCATTAGCAGGGGTATGGCAGGAAAAGTTTGGTCAGAAAATTTCGAAAGATAATCACGATGCAATTAGTAAGAAAGTCAAGCCTTCTGATAAAGTAAGGATCAGTGTTGTTACCCCTTCTTACAATCAGGGAAAGTTTATAGAGCGGACTATTTTGAGCGTCCAGTTCCAGGATATTGACGGCGTTGAGCATCTGATCTACGATGGATGCAGTGGTGATGAAACGAAAGAAATACTTAAGAAATATGAAAAAGACATAAGATGGGTTTCCGAAAAAGACCACGGGCAAGCTCACGCGGTAAATAAAGGCTTGGTTGAAGCCAATGGTGATATTATCGGATGGTTAAATTCTGACGACATTTATTATCCTGGTGCCCTTGCCGAAGTACTTGCATATTTCAATGCAAACCCAGGGGTGGAGGTCGTATACGGAAGGGCAGACCATATCGATATGAATGATATTGCCTTTGAAGAGTACCCTACCGAATGCTGGAATGATAAACGCTTAATAGAGACATGTTATATTTGTCAGCCAGCCGTGTTTTTTCGCCGGGAAGTCATTGATCGTTACGGATTGCTCGACCAAGACTTGCATTATTGCATGGATTACGAGTATTGGTTGCGACTCGGTCAGAAAGGCGCAATGATAGGTTTTATTGACCAGAAACTTGCGGGTTCTAGGCTTTATAAGGAAAATAAGACGTTGGGCTCGACAGTATCTGTTCATCGTGAGATAAACGACATGATTAAAAAGAAATGTGGTAAAGTTCCGAAGAGATGGCTTAAAAACTATGCTCATGTATCTACACATGATAATGTGTTTGATGGAAAGGTTTTGATGCCGAGGCTTCAATTTGATATACGTTATTTTTTTGCTAGACTTAGATGGAATGGCGTTTTAAGAAAAAATTAAATATCTATATTC
>DATMYJ010000119.1:0-7945 GCA_035561015.1 Desulfitobacteriaceae bacterium
GCGGCGCCGCCGGTACCGGCAGGACTAAAGGTCAGTTCCGTCAATGACAAGCAAGTAACCTTAGGCTGGAGTGCGGTTTCAGCAATAGATTTGGCAGGCTACCAAATCGAGTACAAGAAAACCAGTGATAGCACCTGGTCGAAAGTTACAGTTGGCAAGGTCATCACTTCCACGATCACCGGGCTGACCAATGGAGCAACGTACAGCTTTCAGATCAAATCCAAAGACACCTCCGGCAATTTGTCCGCCGCTTCAGCTGTGGTAACGGGGATCCCGGCAGACAAACAGGCCCCGGCCGTACCGACGGGGCTGAAAGCGACTATCGGCAGCGACAAAGACATAAACCTTACCTGGAATGCCAATACGGAAAGCGATCTGGGTGGCTATGAGATTGCCTATCTGAAATACGGCACCTCGACCTGGGTCACGGCAACAGCAGCTGCCGGAGCAACAAGTAAAACTCTCACCGGTTTAGTTCAAAATGTCAGCTATACGATAAAGATCCGGGCCAAGGATACTTTAGGGAACTGGTCGGCTTACTCGGCTGTAGTGAGGGCTATCCCCAAAGATTTGATTGCCCCGGCCGCGCCCAAGAATCTCAGCGTCCTGCCCAAAGACCGGGCTCTGCAGCTCAGCTGGACAGCCAACAGCGAAGCTGATCTGGGCGGCTATCAGTTGGAATATAAGCTGGCAACAGCAACCAGCTGGAGTATCGCCAGCAGCAGCCTCAGCAAAACCACCACAACCTTTACCAAAACCAGTCTGGTCAACGGCACCACTTACCAATTTAGACTCAAGGCCAAAGACACCTCCTTAAACTGGTCGCTGTATTCCGGCATCGTTAGCGGGATCCCTTCTCTATAGCTGGTATAAAGACGTAAATTCTGACATCCGTAATGGTTGGGCAAGAGAAAACGTGGCAAAGTGACAGCATTAAGATCCATGAAGGGAAGACGATCCTAAGCCTGGTTTGGGAAAGCATCGGCTTAAGAGGTTATTTTGTATCATAAGCTCGTCCCGCAGGGAGAAAATCCTTGCGGGAACGAGTTTTCTTTTTATTCTGCCTCCTATAAAGTCGAGTGGCAGGAGAAGGATGAGGTTTGCAGCGGCTGGGCAGGGCTGCTGCAGAATAAAAATATTATTGCTGTTCATCATGAAATCTTTAAAAATAAGCGGAAAACCTGAAAATATTTGGTTTGACATAAGCTGTACATTTACATAAAATAAGTAGAAAAGCCACAGCCCCGAAATGCTTCAGGCAGCGGGGTTATTGGCATATGATCCGGGAGGAGTATTTTTGAATAAAATTCGTGTTTTTGTTTCAGGTGCAATGGGAAAAATGGGTCAGGAAGTTATTAAGACGATTCTGGCTCAGGATGATCTTGTTTTAGTGGGAGCAGCAGATACCAGGGGACAAGGCCGGGATGTGGGTTATCTAATGGGAATTACCAGAGTAGGAATTGATGTTTCCGGTCCAATTGATTTGGAAATTTTGAAATCTTCCCAGGCAGATATCCTGGTTGATTTTACTAACCCTCAGTCTGTTTTGAAAAATGCCCAGATTGCTATTAAAGCCGGGGTTGTTCCGGTGATAGGGACTTCCGGTTTGGATGAAGAAGATATCGCTAAAATCAAGGCTGCAGTTTCGAAAAAAGGTGTAGGTGCTTTTATAGCTTCCAATTTTGCGATTGGAGCTGTTTTGATGATGCGTTTTGCCCGGGAAGCAGCCAAGTATTTACCCCATATAGAAATAATTGAACTTCATCATGATCAGAAACTGGATGCTCCATCCGGTACAGCTCTGAAAACAGCGGAATTGATCGCCCAGGTGCGTGAACCTATGCCCCAGGGTCACCCTGACGAATTCGAAAAGCTGCCCGGGGCGCGCGGGGCTGATTTTGGAGGCCTGCATATTCATTCGGTGCGGCTCCCGGGTCTGGTAGCCCACCAGGAAATAATTTTTGGCGGTTTGGGTCAGGCTCTGACGATCAGGCATGATGCCTTTACCCGGGAAACCTATATGCCTGGTGTCGCTCTGGCTATCCGCAGAGCCTGCAAATTAACAGATTTGGTCATTGGTTTGGAGAACTTTTTGGACTAGACACTTCAGCAAGAATAGGCAGTCCGGGCAGGAGGAGCAGATTTACGGACTTGTCTTTAGCTTCTGATTTGATTATTTCAAATCAGAGTACTTAGTTACAATTAAAGGGGGATCAATTAATATATGGCAAATGTTGCAATCGTCGGAGCTACAGGGGCAGTTGGACAAGAATTTTTGAAAATATTGGCAGAACGTAAATTTCCAGTTGATGAGCTGCGTCTTTTGGCTACTCAACGTTCAGCCGGGAAACAAATAGCCTGGCATGGCCGGGTAATCGAAGTTCAGGAAACAACCCATGACAGTTTCCAGGGAATAGATATCGCTCTCTTTGCCGGTGGATCTGTCAGTACCGAATACGCTCGTTCGGCGGTAGAAAGCGGGGCCGTGGTAATCGATAACAGCAGTGCTTTTCGGATGGATCCGGATGTTCCGCTTATTGTTCCGGAAGTTAATCCGGAAGATGTCGCTTGGCATAAAGGGATTATCGCTAATCCTAATTGTTCGACTATCATTATGGTCGTGGCCCTGAAACCGATCCTGGATCTGGCCGGAATCAAGCGGATTGTAGTCTCTACTTACCAGGCAGTTTCCGGAGCTGGACGGGAGGGAATTGAGGAACTGGAGGCCCAGGTCAGAGCCTGGAGCAAAGAAGAAGAAATAATAAATAAGGTTTTCCCTTATCAGATAGCGTTTAATCTGGTGCCGAGAATAGATGTTTTCGCTGAGGGTGATTATACTAAAGAAGAATGGAAAATGGTCAAGGAAACCCAAAAAATATTCCATATACCTGAGATGGCTGTCACTGCGACTACAGTCAGGGTTCCTGTTATGCGCAGCCATTCCGAATCGGTCAATGTTGAAACTGAGCGCAAAGTCAGTGTGGCGGAAATTCGCCAGGCTCTGGCCCAGGCTCCCGGAGTGGTTGTCATTGATGATCCGGCCGGGGATCGTTATCCCATGCCCTTGTTCGCTGCTGATACAGATGAGGTTTATGTCGGCAGGATTAGAGAAGATTTATCCATTGAGAAGGGTTTCAATCTCTGGGTAGTGGGAGACCAGATCCGCAAGGGTGCGGCCACAAATGCTGTTCAAATTGCCGAGTTGCTGGTTAAGTAAATTACTATCCATTCGCAGAAGCTGCATTTGCTGTTAAACCAGTGACGTGCTTAACGCCTTTTTATCTGCGTCCACTTACGCAAATGCCGCTAATTGCTCACTAAGCAATAGTAATTTACAGGTATATTCCGGGAATGCAGTGTGGGTAAGCAGATTACAATGATCCTGAGGGAGTAAAAAATAATTAACTGATATACAGAGTAAAGATTCAAAAATGGGTGGTGGATATGTGCGTATTTTAGTACAAAAATTCGGCGGGACCTCAGTTGCCACAGCTGAACGCAGAAATCAGGTGGCTGCCAAGGTTGCAGAGGCAGTTACTGAAGGATATATGCCGGTTGTTGTTGTTTCGGCTATCGGCCGGACGGGTGATCCTTATGCTACTGATACTTTTTTGAGCATGGTTAAAGGAATACACCCGGAACTGCCGAAAAGAGAACTTGATCTGCTCATGAGTTGCGGGGAGATCATTTCCGGGGTGGTAATGGCCAGCACTCTGCAAAGCCAGGGTTTCGAAGCTGTTTTGCTGACTGGGGGACAAGCCGGAATTATTACCAATGATACTTTTGGTGATGCCCGGATTATTCGGGTGGAACCGGGGAATATCCTGGAATATCTAAAAGAAGGGAACATTGTTATTGTTACCGGATTCCAGGGAGTCACAGAAAACGGAGAGATAACTACCCTGGGCCGGGGCGGCAGTGACACCACGGCCTCAACCCTGGGAGTGGCCCTGAATGCCGAAGCTATTGATATTTACACTGATGTTGAGGGTATTATGACTGCTGATCCCCGAATCGTGGAGGATGCCCGCATTCTGGACGTTGTTACCTATAATGAAATTTGTGAATTAGCCCATCAGGGGGCTAAGGTCATTCATCCCCGGGCAGTGGAGATTGCTATGCAGCGCAATATTCCTATCAGAATCAAATCCACCTTTTCCGATGCCCCCGGTACATTGGTGGCAAGTATGAAGCCTGATATGGGCGCCGGGACTGACTTCAGGGGTGACCGGGTGATTACGGGAATAGCCCATACCCCGAACATAACCCAGATAGGGGTTTCGACTCTGGATACTGATGTGGCCCAGGTCGACAAGAAAATTTTTAAAGCTATGGCTCTAGCTGATGTCAGTGTTGATTTTATCAGTGTTCAGCCGGAAAAAGTTTTATATACAGTACGGGATGAAGTTGCTGACAAAGCTGTGAAGATCCTGGAAAATATGGGGTTCAGCCCGGATGTTACTCGCAGCTGTGCCAAGGTTTCTGTAGTTGGAGTCGGTATTACCGGGATGCCGGGTATCATGGCTGACTTGGTTGAGGCCTTGACTGAAGCCGGAGCGACTATCTTACAATCTGCTGATTCCAACCTGACAATTTGGGTTTTGGTTCATAAAGAACAAATGATTCCTTCTGTGCAGGCGCTGCACCGCAAGTTCCGCTTGGGAGCATAACGCTGGATCTGAACTTGAAGAGTAATATCTGAGTAAAGTGATAACAGAAAAAGGCTTTGGGAAGAAGAGCTGATTTTGCCCCAGGAACTAAGCAGCAGGACTTCGTTTAGGAACAAACCTCGAAAGAAATGGAAGGAATGAGAGGAATGAGTTTCGGAAGAATTTTAACCGCTATGGTTACTCCCATGAATGATAATCTGGAAATAGATTATGCGAGTGCCCGCAGCCTTGCTCAATACTTAATTAATCATGGATCAGACGGAATAGTTGTTTGTGGTACCACAGGCGAATCGCCAACTTTGACAAACGAAGAGAAAATAAATATGTTCAGGGAAGTCAAGAAAGCTGTAGGCTCTTCAGGAATTGTCTTGGCCGGGGTGGGTTCCAATTCTACGGCAGCCAGTGTGAACCTGGCTATACAGGCTGCCGCGACTGGTGTTGACGGGATCATGGCTGTGGTCCCTTATTACAACAAACCCTCGCAAGAGGGCATGTACCGGCATTTTAAGGCTATTGCCCAGGCAGTATCCCTGCCGGTTATGCTCTATAATATACCACCGAGGACTATGACTAACCTCTTGCCGGAAACTGTAAAAAAACTGGCCCAGATCCCCAATATCATTGCTATCAAGGAATCTGTGGGGTTGATGGATCAGGTCAGTGAATTGAAACGGATCCTGCCTGCCGATTTTGCTGTCTACAGTGGGGATGACTCTCTGACCTTACCCATGCTGGCCTTAGGCTGCAGCGGGGTTGTCAGTGTTGCCTCCCATGTTATCGGTGATGAGATGAAAAAAATGATTGAGGCCTGGTTTGCTGGTGACAGCAAAAAGGCAGCTCAATGGCATCTGCGTCTTTACCCCTTTTTCAAGGGTATTTTTGTTACCACCAATCCTGTTCCTATCAAAGCTTTAGTAAATATGCTGGGTCTGAAGGCAGGCGGAGTCCGTTTGCCTCTGGTCGATTGTAATGAAGAGGAGCATGGTTTTTTGGCTGAACTTCTGGCTACAGTCAGAGAAAAGGTAATAATAAACGCAGCTGCTAATCAGTAAGCAGCAGGTTTCAGTGGTGAAGGAAACAGCAATAATGCATCAGCTGAAATTTCTGAAAGTAAAACCAGGAGGCAGCATATGTTGCCTCCTGGTTTTTATCCTGATCTGCCAATCGGCAGTTTCGGAATCAGTCTGTCTGCTTTTCCCGGATAAGAATACATAAAGAATAATACAGGGTAGTTTTGTAGAATTTGTGCAAACAAGTGCAATCAGCTTGCTAATCATTGACTTTATCGGTTATAATAAACTAATTGTTTTGTACGGTGGTTCCCATTGAATTTACGGAATACTGACAGACACCTTGGTCGCTGTGTCTGTTTTGTCATTTCGGTTATTTTTGTTGCGTTTTTTGTTGTCTTTTAGAACAGAAACGGATCGTGGAATTTCTGCGCCCTATAGAAACAAATTCAAAAAACAGGAGGTGGGTAAATTTGCCCAAAGAACACAAAGTACAGATTATCCCTTTAGGCGGATTAGGGGAAATCGGCAAAAATATGACTGTGATCCGCTATGACAATCAGATGCTCCTGGTTGATGCCGGCCTGGCCTTTCCGGAAGAAGAGATGCTGGGGATCGATATTGTTATTCCGGATTATTCCTATCTGCTGGAAAACAAGGATATGCTGCTGGGAATTCTTATAACCCATGGTCATGAGGACCATATTGGCTGTCTGCCTTATTTGCTGAAGGATTTGGATGTTCCGATCTTTGCCAGTCGTTTGACCCTGGGCATTATTCAGTCGAAATTAAAGGAGAGCAGCCTTAACAATATCAAGGCCACAGTAATTAAGCCCAGGGATGTCATTAAATTAGGAATATTCCGAATCGAATTTATCACAGTAAATCACAGTATCCCGGATGCTGTGGGCCTGGCTATTCATACGCCCTTGGGCTGTATAGTTCACACCGGAGACTTTAAACTTGATTACACCCCGGTAAGCGGATCTCCGCTTGATGTCCATAAGTTTGCGGAATTGGGAGAAAAAGGTGTTCTCTGTTTATTATCTGACAGCACTAATGTGGAACGTCCGGGATTTACCAAGTCGGAAAGTCAGGTCGGGCTGATGTTTGATGAGGCTTTTCGCGATGCCAAGGACCGGATCATTCTGGCTAGTTTTGCTTCCAATGTCTACAGAATCCAACAAGCAATTTCGGCAGCGGTGAAAACCAACCGCAAAGTGGCTGTTGTCGGCAGAAGCATGGTGAATGTAGTTGCTATTACTCAGGAATTGGGCGATCTGGATATTCCGGAAGGCACTCTGATTGATGTCGATGAGATAGTCAATCTGCCTGGCAACCAAGCCTGTATCCTTACTACCGGCAGCCAGGGTGAGCCAATGTCGGCACTTACCAGAATGGCGATGAGTGACCACCGCCGGGTAGAAATTCAGCCGGGGGATACAGTGATAATTTCAGCCAGCCCTATTCCCGGCAACGAGAAATCAGTGGCCCGGACTATCGATCATTTGTTCAGACAAGGTGCCCATGTTATCTATGAGTCCATCTCAGGTATGCATGTCTCCGGCCACGCCAGCCAGGAAGAACTTAAGCTGATGATCAGCATGGTGCGTCCCAAGTACTTTATCCCGGTTCACGGCGAATACCGCATGCTTATTAAACATGCTGAGCTGGCGGAAAACCTGGGGATCTCCCGCCAAAACATTTTTGTAGCTGAAAATGGCAGTATAATCGAATTTACCCGGCATGGAGCGTCTCAGACCGGAAAAGTCACAAACGGCAAAGTTCTTATTGACGGTCTGGGTGTCGGAGATGTCGGCAATATCGTTTTGCGTGACCGTAAGCAATTATCTCAGGACGGCATTTTGATTGTTGTTATGACTATCAAACGTTCGAACGGTGAAATTGTCTCAGGACCTGATATTGTCACCCGCGGCTTTGTTTACGTGCGGGAATCGGAATCAATGCTCGATGAGGCCAAGGCCAAGATCCGTCAGACAATGGCTCGCTGCCGGGAAAACCGGATTACGGAGTGGGCGGCCTTAAAGAGCCAGATTCGGGATGCCCTCAGCAGACATTTTTATGAGAAAACCCGGAGAAGACCCATGATCCTGCCGATTATTCAGGAAATCGAATAAACAGAAAAATCTTCTGCATATCAGAAAAATGGCCTTTTGTTCCTGGATCCGGCAGGGAAACCAGGGACAAAAGGATATTTTTCTTCGATATCTCTATATTGACTCTTGACTATTGGCAAAATATAAG
>DATMYJ010000120.1:0-6675 GCA_035561015.1 Desulfitobacteriaceae bacterium
ACATTTGAAAGATCCACTCCTTTTAAGTATGGACTATTTCCACACCCAATATCCAGAATACGAATCTTATCCTGCTTTATCTCCCGTATTTCTTTCAAAATACGGGAGATATGTTTTCTCATGAGCACAACGCCACCATGATTTAGTTGTGCAAGATCTGGAGCTGACCAATTATTCAATAAATGATCCATATTATTTACCTGAAACAGCTACGTTTTGTCCACCTTTTCTGATATAGACAATACCCTTACTTAGCACCTTACGCTCTTTCGACATTACAAGGTCTCCACGTAGGCTTGGAGCTTTCAACATAGAAAGAGCTTCACGGATCTTATCCGGATCACCTTTAGCCTGTATTACTATCGGGAAGAGATATTTTCCAATGGTGTAGCCGTATAATGAAACCCAATCAGGCTTTTCGCTGAATTTCTTTTCATATGCAGCATCAAAAGCCGCTGCATCCGGGCCTGATCCTGCATGACCAGTCACTCCACCGAAAACGATGCCTTCACCCAGTTCACCCAAACCCTTCCATACGTTGGGAGAATCAAAAGCATTTACGCCAACGACATATCCTTTAAAACCCAATTCGCGAGCTTGTTTGACAACAGCAACAAGTGCATCTTCACGAGCGACGGTATACATCACATCCGGGCTGGTTTTCAGCAATTTCGTCAACTGGGCACGCATGTCCTTATCGGCGTTGCCGAATGTTTCCTCTGCAAGTACAGATCCTCCAGCTTTTTCAAATTCTTTTTTGAATACCTCAGCCCCATCCTTGCCATATTCATCGTTCACGACGATGGTTATCGCTGTCTTGGCTTTCAAGTCGCGAGCGGCATATGCTGCTACCGGCGGGGTCAGTTCCTCGTGTGATGGCCAATCGAGAAACGAATAGTCATTGACTTTACCAAACCCAACTGCAGATACCACTGTTGCCAGCAAAGGTATTTTGTACTGCGCCACAAGAGGTTGTTGTGGCTGCGCCATGGGGGTATGGGCTGTTACCATGACGGCAACCTTGTCCATCGTTGCAAGTTTCTGGGCAATGGCAATCGCGTTCTTAGCCTGTCCCTGATTGTCTTCATAGAGTACCGTCAATTTATCCGCAGGATTGTCTGCATTTGACTCATCGGCAGCCACTTCCAGGCCTCTCTTGATTTGGGTGCTCCAGTAGGGAGAAGAACCGGTGAGACTCAAATTCGCACCAACTTTTAATCCTTTATCATTTTTTTGGCATCCATCAAGTACCATAATGTTCATGAAGAGCATTACGACTAAAATAATTGCCGATGGTACCTTTCCCCGACTTCTTAAGAATCTTCTCATTTTACATCCTCCTTATGGTTGTTTTTTATCTAATCTTTCACAGAATATTGTCTGAACGATTTTTGCTTCGCTCAATGTCAGTTGCCGGTCACATACCTTACGGGCAGCATCGACGTTTTGTTCGACGATGAGAACTCCACAATTTCTCTTTTGCACGAATCTGGCTATATGATCGAGTATCTCCACTGAGAGATCGTGAGTCAAACCACCGGTCGGTTCGTCAAACAACACAAGATCCGGTTCCTGCGCCAATACCATCTCTATCGACAGCATCTGCCGTTGACCACCGGACAGTAATCCGGCGCGAACATTGATTTTTTCACGCAAATCATGAAATATTGAACCTGGCTGTACATCACTGCCAGTTTTGCCGTTTCTGTGATGTTTCAAGGCAATTGCCATATTCTCACCGACAGTAAGGTTCGGAAATATCCGGCCGCCCTGGAGAAGATAGCCGATACCGACTTTTTGACGGTTGTGAACACTCATACGAGTAATGTCTTTTCCATCAAACAAGATCCGTCCTTTCGTAGGCAACAATAGTCCTGCAATTGTTTTCAGCAGAGTAGATTTTCCAGAGCCGTTACCTCCATGCAAAAAAGTAATTTCCCCACGCACAACATTGAGGGATACGCCACGTAGAATTTCTTTCTTTACGTATGCTGCGTAAATATTCTCGACCTCCAACTGTGGTGTGCACTGAGTATTTTCTATTGATAATTTCATAGCATTGGCAATGTTTCCACCAACTTCTCATCACATAAGACTTCCGGTGGTTTACCGAAAGCTTCAATCCGTCCTCCAGCCATCAGATACACCAAGTCACCGATACGTTTAACCACATTCAGATTATGTTCGATCATGATAACCGCTCGTCCGTCATCGTTTGCCAATTGCTGAATCAACAGCAGCAACTTGTCGATCATATCGGGGTGAACACCCGATGTCGGCTCATCGAGTAGCAAAACCTTTGAATCACCTGCAAGCAAACGTGCTATTGCTAAAAGTTTCTGCTGACCATAGGAAAGCTGCTCCGCCCAAAGATGGGCCTTATCAGCCAAGCCGACATAATCCAAATAATAAAGGGATTTTTCGAGTACTTCTTTTTCTCGAACAGCAACAAGCTTGGGACGAAACACGCAATTAAAAGGGTTTTCCCCTGGCTGGTTCTTTGCTCCTACAGCAACATTCGCGAGTGCAGTCAGCTTATCGAAAACCCGAACATCCTGAAATAGCACTCCAATTCCCTGAAGAGCAATCCTATCCGGTGTCATAGCTGTTATATCCATCCCCACTAAACGCGGGGAGTTACCAATTACATCATCGGATTTAAGTATAACCCTACCGCTGTCAGGCTTCTGAAAACCTGCAATGACACTGAACAAGGTGGTTTTGCCAGCTCCGTTCGAGCCGATAATTGCCGTGACCGTCTTTGAAGCGAACTCCAGAGAGACCTCATCAAGGGCAACCAGGCCCCCGAAGCGTTTACTCAGGTTTTCAATTTCCAGCATCATTACAGTTGGGTCCTTTGCTACATGAACTTTCGTAACAAGTCGTAGTATTTTTGGTTGTATTCATAGTTACCGGAGTTTTCGCGCTGTTTGATAGCGACCTCAAGTTCAGCATTGTCCTTTGCTCCATAAAAGTATCTGGCTACACTGAGCAGTTCAGCAGAATCTTTGCTCATGGCAATTTCCTGAGCTGTCCAGTCCGATCCACTCATAAGTCCTTTTGATGCCAGATAAAGCACTGCTGAAATGCGCAGAGATACACCCGGAGTGCCTGTTAGAACTTTCTGTACAAACTTGATGAAGTCTGATGGCTCCAGGTTCCTTGCCACTCCGATGCATAGCTCTATCAGATACTCATCATCCGTTGTTTTTATCCACGAACTGATCGCATTAAGATGGTGTACGGTCGCATGTCTGCGCAAGTGATCTATCCAAGGGCGACAAGACAACTCCTTTGCCCTATCTGGGGGAATTGGTCCTTTGCGGAGTTTATCAAAAACTTCTCCGGCAAAAACAACTTTCCCGTGCATGATAGACACAGTTTCCATCGCTGTTTTAGTGTTGATATAACCATCGGCACCAGGATCTACACTGCCATACTCACCTTGCTGAAGTTCAATACCATTTAAAATAATACTGCCATTTAAGACGAAGCATTCAGTTAATTTGTCAGATACCCAAGGGCCATAGTCTATATTTGCAGGGCATCGGCACAATACCGAAAAAGCTGAATCTGTCGCTCCACTTACCAATACGTATTCCCATCCGAGAGTCTCGGTGCTGGGAAGCCAGTTCATTTCGCTTTTCTTAATCGTTTTTACACCGTTTGCTTTCATAGCCGTTGAACTTTGAAATTTTCAATCAAATGAATATCTACCAAGCAATCCACTGGGACGAAACCTCATCATCAACACCATCATTAATCCATAGATTATCTGCCTTAAGTTTGCTGCAAATGCATCGGGCATTTGCAAGAAGCGCAATAACTCTGGCATAAGCACAAGAATTACTGCTCCGATAACAGGGCCCCGCATATTTCCGGCACCACCTATGATTACCACACAAAGAATAAAAATAGACTCGTCCAATGTGAAACTGGTAGGATCAATAAAACTCGCGTAGCTAGCGAACATTATGCCTGCAACTGCTGCCAGTGCGCCGGCAATTAAGAAAGCACTCCGCTTTAAACGTTTGACGTTTTTACCAAGGGCAAGAGCCGCAGTTTCATCGTCACGCAATGCAGCTAGAGCTCGACCATAGGGAGAATGTGTAAGCCGGTACAATATGAAAGAAACTATAAATACCAGCAACAACGTCACCAAGAAAAACATCGGAGCAGACTCAATTTGTATGCCCAATATGTCTGGCCGAGGAATCCCCAAAATTCCGTATGGACCATTTGTTAAATCAACCCAGTTGTAAAGGATCGAGAAGATAATAGCCTGAAATCCTAGAGTAGCCAGAACGAAGAAATCACCGTGAAAACTGATTGACGGTATGGAGATCAGGTAAGCAATCACACCAACAATAAGTATTGCAATCGCAAAACTCGGTAAAAACGCCAAGCCTGTCTTCATCACTAACAATGTCGATACATAGGCACCAATACCGAAAAATGCCGCATGACAAAGAGACAACAAACCCGCATATCCCACTGAAAGGTTTAGTGATAACCCGAGAATAACGTAGAGACTGATCATCGTCAGTATGTGAAAAAGATAGTTCATGTTTCTTCAAACCTCTGACGTATTCCGAGTAACCCTTGGGGTCTGAGTAAAAGAAAGATGATCAGCAGTGCAAATGTGACCGCAGTTTCCCACTGCGCGGATGTCATCCAAACAATTAGACTTTGCATAAGTCCAATCAAAAAACCTCCCAAAGCGGGTGATATGAATCGATGTAGACCGCCTATAATGCACGCCACAACAGCGACAAGAACGATCGGAAAACCGATGAATGGATCAATTCCAACATCCAAAGCACTGAGCGTAGCAGCTACTCCAGCAAGAGAAGATCCCACAGCAATTACCAGAAGGCGTGTTGCTTCCACTTTAACGCCGAGTACTGAAGCCAATTCCGCATCATCAGCCACGGCCCGGCACACACGCCCAAGAGGACTCCACCGGAGAAACAACCAATAAATTATGATAAAGAAGAGAGAAACAACGAACTGTGCGACCTGTACTTTGGTCAGTATTATGTTGCCAAGAATGATAGTTGATTCTGCTCCAGAACGAAGAATCTGTGAACCATTCCCAAAAAATAAAGCAATCAAGTTGACCAATACGATGTAAACTCCGAGAGAACTGATCAGCATCACCGTTCCAGATGCCTTACGATTGGACAATGGACGGTAAACGACAATTTCGATCAAAACACCGAGAGCCATGGCTATTGCAACGCTTGAAAGAATCGCTATTGAAAATGGAAGATGCAAAAGCGCGAGGAGGCAGTATAAGAAATAAGCCGCTACGGCGTAAACCGCACCATGTGCCAAGTGAAAAACACCTGAGGTCGTGTAGATAAGACCAAAACCCAAAGCGACCAAGGCGTAAATTGAGCCCTTACAAAGGCCATTTGCGATAAATTGTTCCATGCACTTTATAAGGCAAATAATGTGCCAGCTACAAAAAAAGATAATTTTTGCGAATAATTACGCCATATAACGAGTTTTAGCTGTACTACCACAAGTTAAAGGTGGAAAAGAAACCCGACTCAAGCCCTTCAAGTATTACTTATAGGTAATGTATCGATTTTATGGGAAGTTACAACAGCAAGGGGATTTTGCGGGTTTACTTTAAATATCGCACAGCCCTCTCATATTTTGAATAGGGAGATGGAGTCAATTTAAGCTCATCTTCCAGGAGGGACGCTATAGCTTCAATATCTTTTCGTGGAAGTCCTTTACTCTCAATTTCTATTTCGATATCAGGGCCAAAAGTACCACCGTTGATTTCATAATGGGTAATATCAAAACAAAGTTCGGCCTTCTGATGGCGATTATTTTTCACCTCCATAATCTCCCTATTTGTACGAACAGTAACAAGGTGCTTAAGCTTACCACAATCAGGTGCTACGTATGGAATCAAGCGATAAGGCAAAGACGTTATTTTTTCACCCCGGTATAACGCCTCTTTTTGAGCTATCGATATGGTTGATTCTTCTTCAATACGCCGATATTCGCCAGCGCTCTGAGGTTTTGACTGATTTGGTCTGACTTTCAGTGTAACTCTTGCGCTCCCCTTGGTCTCACGAAATCTGAATGAAGCTCCGTTATTATAGAGATGAAAATTATCATCATCGAAGTAGCAATCAACCTGTTCTCTAGCGACACCGCTATCAAGACCTTCATAACCGAGATCCCTCAAAATATTTTTAACTCGCTGAAATATTTTTTTTCGATCACCCGTATCCTCATTCACCATTAATTTAAACTCCTGCTCAAAATAATTTTGAGGTTCTTCGGGTGGAGCTGACGGAATAACTTCGTATTGACTCATCAGTTCGCGTAAACGTCTGAAATAAGCTGTTGCATTCTTACAACGCCCATTATCATCACTTAAAGAAGGGATCACCCAATAATCCTTACCATGATATAGGGGGTTAGGATATTCAACGAATCGAACATTACCATTAATTTTCCATTCAATCCATTTATAATGATCCAAATCCAATCCCCATTTATGAAGCGGATGTATACGATGGTATTGGGTTTCGGTTAAGGCACCATTACTCTCATTATGTTTTACTTTTTCATATTGCCTTGCAAATAACGGGCTGGGAGAATCATCGGGACAAGGCTGAAAATAATAAAGATTAGGGGTTACAATCTCAG
>DATMYJ010000121.1:0-6335 GCA_035561015.1 Desulfitobacteriaceae bacterium
GTAAGCGTCAAATAACTCAGTGTATAGAAATAGAGCAAAAACCAGTGTAAACTAAGTCTTTGCTCTACTTACAGGCCTCTTGAACATCTGGGCTCCACGGAAGATAATCTTCAAGATATTCCGGATACTGCCTAAACAAGACACCAGGCATTTCTCCGAAAATGAAGAGCAGGTATTTGTATGGATCCAGACCGTTGGCTTTGGCTGTCTCAATGATGCTATATACGGCAGCACTGGCCGCAGCCCCCTTTGGACTGCCACTGAACAGCCAATTTTTCCTTCCGATAGTGAAGGGGCGGATGCTGTTCTCAGCCAGGTTATTAGAGATTACGCAATTGCCATCCGCAAGATAATTCATCAGCTCATTTTTATGGTTATTAGCATAATATAAAGCTTCCCCCAGTTTAGATTTTGGCGGAACTTTGCCTCTGGAGGTTTCAACCCACGCCCAGAAGGCATCTAAAACCGGTTTTTCCTGTTTCAGACGCTCGGATTTGCGTTCCTCTGCGGAAAGTTTCTCGAGAGACTCCTCTATCTTGAAGAGTTTGTTGCAATATGTAATCCCCTGGCTGGGAAGGGTTGCTTCCGGACTATGGATATCTTTCGGCAGGGCATCGACAAAGTGCCTTCGCAGATGTGACCAGCAAAGACATCTCGTGATATCGGTAACCTTCTTGTATCCTGAATAGGCATCCGAGTGGAGAAATCCTTCGAATCCTTTGAGGAATTCCTGCGGGTACACGCCACTCCGGCCCGTTCGATAATCGAAGATCCTGATGGGATGCCGGCAGTGCCGGCCGGTGCTATATACCCACATATAGGATTTCGCAGTATTCTTGCGGCCCTCTTCGTTCAGCACCTGAACATGAGTTTCATCAGCATGCAGGTATTTTTCCTCCAAGAGCATCTGGTGCATTCGCTCCACAATCGGCATGAGCCAGTCCCGGGAGGCCGCTATGATCCAATTGGCCATCGTCGCCCGGCTTAAGTTTACCCCCAAGGTCTTCCACTCTTTTTCCTGACGATATAGCGGAAGGGCGTTGACGAATTTCTGATGCATGATCCAGGCGACGCTGGAGGGGGAAGCAAATGAATGCTGAATAACCGGATCGGGTACGGGGGATTTCTCCATATAGGACAGGCCGTTCTTGCGGCAGCTGCGGCACTCAAAGGTTTCCCGGTAATAGTCAATCACTCTGACCTCGGCGGGTATAAACTCTATTTCCGTGCGGACAAACTCTTCGCCCACCGGTACCAGGGCAGTTTCACACTCATCGCAGAAACGATCCGGCTCGATGATGGTACACAGCCGTCTTACATGAGGAACATTCTTCAAGAGATCCTTGCGCTGCCCTTGGAATTTCTTTTTCCAGAAACCCTTTACTTCTTTCAGATCAGGCTCTGGCGCCGTCGGATCGGCTTCTGTTTCCGCTTCATCAAAAAGAGACATCTGCCCCTTTGAAAGGACGGATGTCTTCTCCGAACTTCTGCCGAAAAGTTTACGCGTCAGATAGTCAACCGTATCGTGGAGTTTTTTGTTCTCCTGTTCCAGTTCGGTAATGCGGTTTTCGAGTGTTTTTACCTGCTCAGCTGCACTCATCAATCACGGTTCCTTTGGTGTTTTTATGATATAAATATAATACCATAAAAGTAGCGAAAATCCTAGTGTTTATGCGGATATTAGCGACTTTGAGACGTTTAAATACAGGCGCCGAAATTCATTCTTTTAACAGCTTTGGGCTGATCGATAGACAGTCCTTCCAGGAGCCAACGCAGTTCCTGGTTGGAGATGGTGCGAACCGCTTCAGCATTCATCGGCCATTGAAAACGACCGTTTTCCAGGCGCTTATAGAGGAGCACGAATCCGTCGCCTTCCCAATAGAGCGCTTTCAGCCGGTCGCGTTTCCGGCCACAGAAGAGGAACAGGCTGTTTTGGAAAGGGTTTAAGTTAAAATTCTGCTGGGTAATCGCGGCTAAGCCGTCTATAGATTTGCGCATGTCGGTATAGCCGCAGGCAATATATATTTTCTCGGCTTTTGAGATGTCACCGAACATGCTGCAGTGCCTTCAAAGTGTTTTCAATCAAGGCTGCGGAGGCCGTGTTGCTGATCTCCAAGGTAACAGAACCCAGACGCACAACAATAGACGCTGATGGATCAGGCTCTGCAGGATCAGAAACAGGAATGTTTACCTCTACAATCGGGTTGTTTCCTGCACTCAGTGCCGGCAGAGCTTCACAGGCAGCTGTGCGGACACGTTTTAACCAATAATAATAACTTTTCTGATTGATATTATGTTCGGCACACCAGGCGGCAACAGTTTGCCCGCTGCTGCGGCATTCGCGGATGATCATAGTCCACTTATTCATTCGGTAATTGCGAGCGACTTCCCTGGGATTCAACTCTAGACCTCCTTTGGTGTTTTTCGACTGTACTCGAAAAACTCTAATCCAGAGAATTGTCCCATAATTTTAGGGTAGTTTCTATACACCAACTTATTATGCGCTTACTACATATCCCTCTAATACAACCAATAAGAAACATTCAGAAAGGAGGTAAACACGTGGAATTTGTGCAGCCAATCCGGGATAAAAAGGCTCTGGAAACAATGAAGAAGATTCTAAAAGCGAGCAACATCAGAGATTATTGTTTATTCGTCCTTGGGATTAACTCAGGTTTGCGCATTAGCGATCTTCTAAACTTACAGGTAGCAAATGTCTTAGACAAAAAAGGCAAGATCAAAGACCGCATAACCATCAGGGAGAAAAAGACCAATAAGCTAAAAGACTTCCCTCTTGGGGAGACTTCAAGGAAAGCACTTAAAGAATATCTGGATACCAAAAAACCTGGACAAGCTCTATTTCCCAGCCGGAAAGGAGATAAGCCAATAACACGCCAGCAGGCTTATCGGATCCTAAATGATGCTGCCCGCTCCATTGGCATTACAGAGAAAATCGGCACTCATTCCCTCCGCAAGACCTTTGGATACCATGCCTTCCAGGCGGGAGTGGATATAACCCGCATTCAGAAACTACTCAACCATTCCTCGCCCAGTGTTACCCTGGCCTATATTGGCATAACCCAGGATGAGCTGGACGATGTTTATCTGAACTTAAATCTTTAGAGAAGGAGCCGTTGTTTCAGCCCTGCTCATATTCACTCCCGGTGCTTCAGCAGCACTGGTTTTTTATTGCCCAAAACTAGTAAGGAGGCCTTCTAAATGAGCAATCAACCGACTCTGAAACTCTGCCCCCAAGAATACGGCGGAACCTATCAGTTTTCATCACCTTTGTATATGACCCAAGGCTTTCTAGCTGTTTTTGAAGGCTCTGCCCTGCTCATAGCCCTGGCTGCTCTCCACAGGATCCAGCAAGAAAGGGTTCGTTCTCCGGACAGAGCCGATTATCTCCAAGTCTTGGAATGCAAGGGAACAAGGTTCTGGGTAATTGATGATATGGACCATATTACCTTCCTGCTCCCTGAAGATTACTAAAGAAAGGACTGAAAGCAAATGGCCAAGGTATTAGTTGCAACCCAAAACATGCCTAGAGAGGAATGGCTGGCGTGGAGGAAAAAAGGCATAGGGGGAAGTGATGCCTCGATAGCCTGTGGCTTGAACCGTTATAAATCGCCGGTAGAACTCTGGCTGGAAAAGACGGGACAAGTTGAACCTCAAACAGCAGGCGAAGCAGCTTATTGGGGAACCCTGCTGGAACCTCTTATTCGCCTGGAGTTTGCAGAAAGAACGGGACTCCCAATCAAGCAGGAGCAATCCCTGCTGCAGCATTCCCAGTATCCCTTTATGCTCGCTAACCTTGATGGCATCGTCCTGGATCCTGTCCATGGGAAATGTGTCTTTGAAGCCAAAACCACAAATGCTTTTAATTCAGCAGCCTGGTTAGATCGTGTCCAAGAGGAATATCAACTTCAGGTTCAGCATTATTTAGCCGTGACCAGTCTGGCCGGTGCCTATATAGCTGTCCTCATTGGCGGCAACCAATTCAAGTGGTATTTTATCGCCAGGGATGAGGATCTTATTGCCCTGCTCATCGAGCTGGAGGTGAGGTTCTGGCACCATGTGGAAACACAGACACCTCCACCCCTGGATGGGTCTGAAGCCTCTTCTGAATTGCTTGGCCGACTCTATCCCCAAGCCAATAAAAAGCAAATTATCCTTCCTGACGATGCCTTGCCCCTGCTCAGCCAATATGAGGAGGCCTCAGCCGAAGAAAAGTCTGCTGCAGAATCAAAGAATGAAGCCGTGAACAAGTTAAAAGCTCTGCTTGGCGAGAATGAGTCAGGCACTCTGGGAGAAAGAATAATCACCTGGAAGAGCATTTCCTCTGAGCGCTTGGACACCAAGACTATAAAATCAGATCTGCCTGAAGTTTATGCCAAGTATCTCTCAACCAGTTCCTACCGTCGATTCAGCATTAAGTAAAGGAAGGTGAGCCTATGTCTAATCTAAAAACAAAACTGGCCTCCCAATTAAGCAAATCCGAGTCTATGGTTGAAACCGAAAACCAAAGCTTGATTGTGCTCCCACCAGCAGAGGACTCCTCGGGATTAAGTCTCTCTGAGAATCTGGTTCAAGTCGTCCCGGAGTTTGCGATTAGCTTTGCTGAAGCGAAAAACCGGCTGCAACTATTACAGAAATTTGTGCAAGAACTGATGCTGCCGGGTATCGATTATGGTCTTATTCCTGGCTGTCCCAAACCTTCCTTATTAAAGCCAGGAGCTGAGAAGCTTTGTGATATTTATGGCTTCTCTAAATTAGTGGAGATAACCAACCGGCATGAGGAGTGGGAAAAAGGATTCTTCAGCTATGAAGTTAAGGCCACGCTCATCAACAAGCGCACCGGCAACACAGAAGCAGAAGGACTAGGCAACTGCAACTCCAAGGAACGTAAGTACAAGAATCAGGATGCCTTCAACATTTCCAATACCATTTTGAAGATGGCCAAGAAACGAGCCATTGTCGATGCTGTCTTGTCAGCCACCCGTTCCTCCGGGATCTTTTCGCAGGACATAGAGGATATTGATCTGGAGGTTACACAGCCGAAACTTAATAACTCCTCACCCCGAAGCCTTCCCATTCCACAGGATTATCCTGCCAGCAAAAAACAGTTGGCAGATATATTTGGCCTGATTGCAAATAAGAAGATACCCATCGAGAAGGCCAAGTCCTGGATGATGGCTCGTTACAAGGTAGACGAGAGCCGAAAGCTCACATCCTCCCAGGCTGATGATTTTCTGGCTTATCTGCGTGGCATCCGACAGTTGGCCATCAAGAATGCCTAAGTTTTATACCTTTAGTTAAAGCAGCTCAGTTAATGGGCTGCTTATCTTAGTTCTAAACCTAATACCGAGGAGGAAATAAAATGTTAACTAAATTCGGAGCAGTCACCAAAATGGACCAGGACAGCCCCTTGACCAATGAACAGCTTTTCAGAGTGGCCCCCAGTATCTTTGCCGGGGCAAAACATGAGTCCAGATCGGAGAGATACACCTACATCCCTACCATCCAGGTAATCGAGGGCCTTAGGTCCGAAGGATTTTTCCCATTCTCTGTCTGCCAGTCAAAGAGCCGCATTGAGGGCAAGGCTGAGTTTACCAAGCATATGATTCGCTTGCGCCAGGATGGTCAGATCACAGCTCAAGTAGCTAATGAGATTATCCTGATTAACTCCCACGATGGGACAAGCTCCTATCAAATGCTGGCAGGGATGTTTCGATTCGTCTGCCAGAATGGTATGGTTACAGGAGATACGGTGGAAGAAATCAGAGTGCAGCACCGGGGGAACATTGTGGACAATGTAATCGATGCAGCTTACACCATAGTAGATCAGTTTGACCTTGCCAATGAGAGCATGGGGGCGATGAAGTCAGTTCAGCTATCAGGACCAGAACAGGAAATATTCGCCAGAGCAGCCCTGGCCCTGAAATACGGTGAGGAACAGCCCATTACTCCCCGGCAAATCTTACTGCCCAGAAGATTAGACGATGGCAAAGGTGATCTGTGGACCCAGTTCAACGTGGTGCAGGAAAATTTGCTGAGAGGTGGACAACGGGGACGAGCATCTTCGGGGAGAAAGGTCACTACGCGTCCTGTGCAGTCCATCGACAATAATGTGAAATTAAATCGGGCTTTGTGGATACTGGCTGATGAGATGGCTAAGCTAAAAGCTTAACTCCCTATTACGTTCTCGTGGCGACTCTGGAATTATGCAGGATTAATTGGCTAATATTTATCTCAAACTAATGCAAGTTGATGCAAAATAAAAAAAATGCATCAACTTTGCATCAAACTTGCATCAAAAATTCTATCGGTAATAG
>DATMYJ010000122.1:0-2125 GCA_035561015.1 Desulfitobacteriaceae bacterium
GTATTAGTATATAGATATAGGGGGGTTACGTTGTGTTAGATTTAAAATTTGTACGTAATAATCCCGATGTGATCAAAGAAGCTTTGGAAAAACGACAGTCAACGCTTAATCTGGATGAATTTTTGCTCCAGGAAGAAGAACGGCGGAAAGTGCTTTTTGAGGTGGAAAATCTCAAAGCCCAGCGCAATTCTGTTTCCGAAGAAGTGGGACGTCGTAAAAAGAATAAAGAAGATGCTGAAGGTTTGATTCTGGAGATGCGGGTAGTCGGCCAGAATATCAAGAATCTGGAAGAAAAACTGACAGCCATCGATCAGAAAATTGAAGCGGTGCTTTACGAAATACCCAATATTCCCCATAAATCTGTTCCCGTGGGCCATGATGATAGTGCCAATCTTGAAGTCCGAGCTTGGGGTACACCCCGTGTATTTGATTTTGAGCCTCAAGCCCATTATGATCTGGGAGAAAAGCTGGGGATTCTGGATTTTGCTCGCGCCGGGAAAGTAACCGGGGCCCGCTTTACTTTTTATAAAGGCTTAGGGGCTAAACTGGAGAGATCTGTGATCACCTTTATGCTGGACAAACATACAGCCAAAAGTTATGTGGAGATTCTGCCGCCTTATCTGGTAAACCGTAATTCTATGACCGGAACAGGCCAGCTGCCCAAATTCGAGGAAGATGCCTTTAAGATAACGGGGACAGATTATTTTTTGATTCCCACAGCTGAGGTGCCGGTCACCAATCTTTACCGGGAAGAAATCCTGGATGCCCAGGATTTACCGATCCATCATTGTGCCTACAGTGCCTGTTTCCGTTCTGAGGCTGGCTCAGCCGGTCGGGATACCCGCGGCTTAATTCGCCAGCATCAATTTAATAAGGTGGAACTAGTTAAATTCTGCCTACCGGAAAATTCCTATGCTGAACTGGAATCATTAACTCTGGATGCGGAAAGCATCCTGCAGGATTTGGAATTGCCCTACCGGAAAGTGGTTCTTTCTACCGGGGATTTAGGTTTCAGCTCTTCCAAGACTTATGATCTGGAAGTTTGGCTGCCCAGTGTCAATACTTACCGGGAAATTTCTTCCTGCAGTAATTTTGAAGATTTTCAGGCTCGGCGGGCCAGTATCCGTTTCCGCCGGGAACTCAAAGGCAAACCGGAATATCTTCATACTTTAAATGGCAGCGGTCTGGCTGTGGGTCGGACTGTGGCCGCCATTATGGAAAACTACCAGGAAAGCGATGGCCGAATCAGGGTTCCCAAGGCCTTGCAGCCTTATATGGGCGTTGAATATATCAGCTGAGTCCCGGGATTTTTGATAACGAGTAATTGTTTCTTGTTCTGACACAACTAAGTTGTTATTAGAATAAGATTATGGTATACTAAATTTCAGCCTTTTAGTAGGTTGTAAAAGACGGAGGGGTGTCCGAGCGGTTTAAGGAGCTGGTCTTGAAAACCAGTGACTTCGTGAGGGGTCCGTGGGTTCGAATCCCACCCCCTCCGCCATATTTGCTTTGGCTCCGTAGCTCAGGTGGATAGAGCGGGGGTTTCCTAAACCCTGTCATTGCGGGGGTTCGAGTCCTCCCGGGGCCACCATTATTATGAGGGAAATATGCTTCACCAGGACTGGATGAGATTGGCCTTGCAGCAGGCCCGAATTGCTTTTGCCCAAGGCGAAGTGCCGATCGGAGCTGTTGTTGTTCATAATGATAAAGCCATAGCCTTGGCTCATAATGAAAAAGAACAAAGACGAGATCCTACAGCCCATGCCGAGATCCTGGTTCTGCAGAGAGCAGCCCAGCATATGGGCAGTTGGCGTTTGTCAGAGGCGACCTTATATGTGACCCTGGAACCTTGTCCCATGTGTGCCGGCGCTCTGATCCAAGCCCGTTTGCCAAAACTGGTTTTTGGGGCTGCTGATTCAAAAGGCGGTGCCGTCGGCTCAGTGATGAATGTGCTTGATGTCAACAAGTGGAATCACCGGGTAGAAGTAATTGCCGGAATCCTGGAAGAAGAATGTGCTCAGATACTAAAAGAATTTTTTGTTAGATTGCGCTGATTCAGTCAGCGTATTTTTCACAGAGAGATGGCTGAGTGAGCCGAAGGCGCTCGACTCGCAATAGTGTGAAT
>DATMYJ010000123.1:0-2637 GCA_035561015.1 Desulfitobacteriaceae bacterium
ATTATATTACCCTGTACAATATTTTCAATGAGTTCCTGGAGGATATCTCAGAAGATGTCCTACCCAACGAGGCAACCGGTTTCAAAGGAAGCGCTATCTGGGGCAAACTTTATAATTTTCAAAAGGACGCTGTCATTGCCATTATTAATAAGCTGGAACTGTATAACGGCTGCATCCTGGCGGATAGTGTCGGTCTGGGCAAAACCTACACAGCCCTGGGGGTAATTAAATATTATGAAAACCGTAACAAGTCAGTTTTGGTGTTATGTCCCAAGAAACTATCTGACAACTGGAATACTTTTAAGTTGAATTTACTTAACAACCCTATCGCCTCTGACAGGCTTAATTATGATGTTTTGTATCATACTGACCTGTCGCGAACTAGAGGCTATTCCAACGGAATCCCGTTGGACAGGATTAACTGGAGCAACTATGACCTGGTGGTGATAGATGAGTCCCACAACTTCAGAAACGGCGGCCAAAGCTACGGCGAGGCAGGAGAAAAGGAAAACCGTTATCTCAGACTTCTTAATCAGGTTATTAGAAAAGGTGTCAAAACTAAGGTCCTGATGTTGTCTGCTACCCCTGTGAATAACCGGTTTACAGATTTGAAAAATCAGCTGGCCCTGGCCTACGAGGGTAATGAAAGCCTGCTCAACGAAAAACTCAATACCAAAAGTACTATTGATATTATATACCGGCGTGCTCAAGCAGCATTTAATATCTGGAGTGTGCTGAAATCCCCGGAGCGAACAACGGAAAATCTGCTGAAGATGCTGGATTTTGATTTTTTCGAACTCTTGGATAGTGTTACCATAGCCCGTTCCCGCAAGCATATCGAACGCTATTACGATACTGCCGATATCGGAACATTCCCGGAGAGGAAAAAACCAATTTCGATTCGCTGCCCCTTGACAGTGCTGCCAGAGGTTGTTACTTACAACGATATCTATAACTTATTGTCTTCTCTTAATCTGGGTATCTATACCCCTTCGGATTATATTCTGGCCAGCAAAATAGAAAAATATGAAGCCAGATACGGAACGGACATGGGGAACGCCCGCTTTAAACAGTCAGATCGGGAACTGGGCATTCTGGTACTGATGCGCATCAATCGGCTTAAACGGCTGGAAAGCTCAGTCTATGCCTTCAGGCTGACAGTTAACCGCATCCTGAATCTGATCGAACAAACCATCGAAGAGATAGAAAACTATGACCCGGCTATGGTGATCGAGCTGCGCAATCTGAGCGAGGCCGATTTTGATATGGATGACCAGAATACCGATTTCTTTACAGTCGGGAAAAAAGTGAAGATTGATTTAGCGGATATGGACTATATGACCTGGCTGGAGGACCTGAAACAAGACCGCCATGTACTTTTGAAATTATTGCTGGAGATTGACATTATCACCCCGGATCAGGATAAAAAACTAAACAAACTTCTGGAGACTATAGAAAACAAACTGGCTTACCCTCTCAATGACAATAATAAGAAAATAATCATCTTCTCAGCCTTTGCTGATACTGTCGACTACCTGTATGCTCAGGTCAGCAAATTGCTGAAAGAAAAATATGGTTTGAATTCGGCTATGGTTGCCGGGGGCAATGATCTTAAGACTACGGTTACCAAACTGCATAATGATCTGAACACCATACTGACCTGTTTTTCGCCTCTCTCCAAGGAAAAAAGCTTGATCATGCCCCAGGAAAAGGCCGAAATAGATATGCTGATCGCCACAGACTGCATATCCGAGGGCCAAAACCTTCAGGATTGTGACTTTCTCATCAATTACGATATCCACTGGAACCCGGTCCGTATTATCCAGCGTTTTGGCCGCATCGACCGGATCGGAAGTAAAAATGAAGTAATCCAGCTGGTAAACTTCTGGCCCGATCTGGATTTAGATGACTATATCAACCTCAAAGCAAGGGTCGAAACCAGAATGAAGATTACTGTCATGACTGCAACCGGTGATGACAATCCTATCGATGATGATAAGGGTGATCTGGAATACCGCAAACAACAGCTGGAAAGGCTGCAGAATGAAGTTGTTGATATCGAGGATATGTCCAGCGGGGTATCTATCATGGATCTGGGACTTAATGACTTCCGGATGGATTTAATTGGCTACATCAAAGAAAACCCTGATCTGGACAAGACACCTTGTGGGCTGCACACCGTTGTGCCTTCAGATGGAGCGGAGATTCCGCCCGGGGTCATCTATATTCTGAAGAATATCAATAACGGTATCAATAGGGAAAATCAAAATCGGCTGCACCCATTTTATATGGCTTATATCTCAGATACAGGCGAGGTTGTCTCCAATCACCTGGAACCGAAGAAAACCTTGGATATTTTAAGGCTGCTCTGCAGGGGCAAAACAGAACCTGTAACGGAGCTTTGCCGTCAGTTTAATGAAAGCACTAATGATGGCAGGAAGATGGTCAAGTATTCCGATCTCTTACAGGAAACAATTGCTTCAATCATTCAGGTCAATGAGGACAGTGATATAGACAGCCTGTTTAAAGCCGGAGGTACTACAGCTCTCCGGAACAATATCAGTGGGCTGAACGACTTTGAATTGATTTGTTTTGTGGTGGTGAAATAGATGCTGGATTTCCCTCAGAGTACAGTGT